>QMME01000004.1 GCA_003647095.1 Deltaproteobacteria bacterium | reverse complement strand
GAACCCGACTCGGCGCTGCTGCGCCACGACGGGGCCAACTGGGTGTTCGCCGCCGACGGTGTCACCCAGGTGTCTCCCCTGAACCGCTTCTACCTGCTGCTGGACGCCTGGCGCCGGCTCGACGACGCCGTGGCCGGCGACCCGGCCGCCGACGCGGCCCTGAGCCGGGTGGGCGAACGCCTGCACGAGCGTTTCCTGCAGGTGGAGCAGAGCGGGCAGCTGTGGCGGCTGGCCAACCGGCGCGCCTGGACGGTGCTGCTCGACTCCCTGGCCTTCGCCCGCGACCGCCTGCGAGAATACCGGGACGCCGGCACCCTGGCGGACGAGCTGGCCGAGCTGGAAGACGACGTGCGCGAGCTGGCCGGCGGCCGGTTGTTGCCGCGGTTGGTGCAGGCCTTCGAGCTGGTCGCCGCCGACGCGCAGCTGCCGGACCAGATCGACTCCCTGGCCCTGGACCTGCTCGACGGCACCGACCAACAATGGCGCCGGCGGCTGCGCCAGGAGGTTGCCTGGCTGCTGCAGCAGCTGTTCGTCGACCGGGTGGTGGTGCCGGCCGGCCAGGCCCTGGCGCCGCTGCTGGATGCGGAAGGAGCCGGACGCAGCTTCCTGCCGGGCAGCGGCTGCCTGGCCCCGGGCCCCCCCAACGACCTGGCCAGCCGCACCATGACCCTGCTGGCCCGCCTCAGCGACATCGTGGTCGCCGGACGCGACGTGCTGGGCGAGCTGCTGGGCAACGCCGCCGGCAGCAGCGACGGCTCAGATGAAGACCACCCGCTGGGAGATCTGGGCGAGGTCATCGCCGCCGTGCACCGGGAGGATCCCGAGCAAACCGACGAAAAACAACCGGCCGACTGGCAAAGCATCCTGCACCAGGTGGCCGATTACCTGCTCGACGGCGAGCGCGGGGTGGAGAAACTCTACCAGATGGTCGCCCGCCGCAAGGGAATGTAGACATGGGAGATCAGATCGCCGAGGCGGCCGGCAAGCTGGTGCCGCTGCTGTTGTTGTTGCTCGTGGTCTTCGGATCACTCATCTTGCTGGCGGTGCTGCTGCGTGCCAAGGTGCGTGCCGAAAGAGGTGCCCGGCGGCGCGGCCGGCGCCAGCCGGGCCAGTTCCAGGACGGAGACGTGGTATCGGTGCTGGGGCGTAGTTTTTCCGTTGAACGGGTGGAGCAAGCCGGGGAATCGGACACCCTGCTGCTGCTCGGCGGCGAGCGGTCGGCCCGGCTGATCTGGCACCGGGGAAGAGAACAGGCCAGCTACTTCCCCGGCCGCCTGGATAGTCTCGACGGGGCCGCCGATCTGCCCGAGCGGCTGCTCCACGACCAGATATCCTTCGAGCGTTCATCGCCGCCCGGCCGGCTGGCCGACGGCACCCGGCTGGGCATCTACCAGGCCTCCAGCGGCCAGCTGCTGCTGGTGGAAGCCGGCCAGCAGCTGCTGCTCTGGCGCGGCAAGGCCATTCCCGCCGAGGGTGTCGAGCTCATCGAGGACTGACCTTTATCCTTGCTGACAACCCCCGCTACTGGAAACCGGCGCCGAGCGAGGCGGTCGGGTAGCCAGTAGCGGGAGCTTTATTCAGGATCTCCGCCTCCGGCCGACCAGCAACACCAGCAGGGCCAGCAGCTGGGGCAGGTAGCGGCTGAAGCGCCGCCAGGGCCCGCGGCGCCGGCCGGCCGTCGAGCAGTTGCTGGAGCTGGAACCGGAGCAGGCACCGGAACCCGAGGTGTTTCCACAGCCGCCGCTGTCCGCCGCGCAGGCGGCACTGCCGCCGGTGTCGCCCTCGCAGCCGCTGCCGCCGCCGGTGTCGCCCTCGCAGCCGCTGTCGCCGCCGGTGTCGCCCTCGCAGCCCCCGGCGTCCGGGTCCTCGCCGCCGCAGGCGCAGCCCTGGCCGGTATCGTCGGCCAGGTACACATCTCCGCTGCAACCGGTATCGACGTAGACGGTGTCGCTGGAGTCCGGTGGCAGGCCGCGTTGCTGGCGCAGCAGCGACGGCGAGGGATCGCTTTCCAGGCGGCCCTGCAACAGGGCGCGACACCCGGGAAAGCGGCCGCCGTCGTCCGCAAACAGCAGGGCCAGGTCGGCTTCCAAGGCACCGTCGTCGCCGTGGGAGAAGAAAAGATCGAGCACCCAGACATCGCCCAGGACGGCCCGGCCGGAAAAGACGATCTCGTTGCCCCGCTTTTCCAGGAAGCTGGCCTGCCAGGCGCCGGCGGGTACGGGGGTCTGGCCGTCGAGGGGTGCACGGCTGAGGTCGATGTCGAGCAGCAAAATGCCGTAGCGCCGGCCCTGTTCGCCGGGAGTGGTGAAGCCGGCCCAGACCAGCACCCCGTCGGGCCCGTAGGAGGAGGCATTGCTGCTGAAGTAGGCATCGGCCGCCAGCATGGTGCCGGCCGGGATCTCTTCCAGGCTCTCATAACTTTCCAGCTCGTTGCGTACGTACTCCACGCTCAGCCAGCCGGGGGCATCGATACCCGCCCTGACGGTGGCCGGCAGCAACAGCAGCAACCAGGCCAGCAGGCCGGGGCGGGTGTGCGAGTTGCGGCGATTCATGTTCACGTCCTCGCGGCAAGACCGCAAGTCATCAAAAGTGCAGCCCCAGGGTGGCCACCGTGCGCAGCCAGCCCGGTTGCGAGCCGCGGTCGGCCTCGCCCAGGACGGTGGCGATCAGGTCCCCGTGTTCGGGCTCGGCCACGAAGGTGTAGTCGATCACCAGCCCCAGCGACAGCCAGCGGAACAGGCGCAGGTTGAGCCCGGTACCCAGCTCCACGGCCCCGAATTTCTCGCTGTAGCCGAAGGAGTAGCCCGGCTCCCGGTAGTGGCTGTCGGTAAACAGCTGCCCGCCGCCCACCTCGAGGTAGAGCCGCAGCTCCCACCACAGGGGAATCACCACCCGCACGCCGCCCATCAGGGCCCTGACCTCCCGGCACACGGAGACGTTGGCCGCTCGTGAGGAGACGTAGACGTCGTCCTCGCCGAAGAAGGCCTGGGAGGCACGAAAATAGGCGTAGAAGCGGGGAGGAAACCCCTTGAACTTGCCGCCCACTGCCAGTACCGCCCCGGATTCCAGGCCGAAGGCGTTTTCGCTGCTGTAGCCGAGGTTGAAGGCCATGCCGGTATAGGGCTCCACCAGGAAATGCGTGCCACCGGCCCGGCTGGCCGGTGAACCGGCCAGCAACAGCACTCCGACCAGGATCATCTTTACTGTCTTGTTCATGGCGATCTCCTTTCCTGCCTGCCATTCACAACGCAAGTGCCGTGCCAGATGCCGGCGACAGGAATCGTTCTCCGGTGATCGACGTACAACCTTCCATCTTTTCAACGTGCTGGCAAGCAACACGGCGATTGAGACCGCTCCCGGGCGGAAAAACTTCAAGCAGGCCGACAGGGCGTTCCTGCCGCCGCTGCTTCCAGTTTGGAATACCCGCGACCGTGCCACTGGTTCACACCTCGCCGCCCGGGCAACCACCGGAGTGAAGGAACCACCGACCACGCTTGACCGCGACCACCACTACAGGGTACCCTGCAGTTGCGTAAGCAATTGCGGGGTTGCAGTGTTGCCGGTTGAATTGGCTGGTACGTACAGCGCTTCGCGCAACGGCCCGGGATTTCACTTTTTATGACTTTTGCAGTTTGCGAAGCATGGCCCGGATTCCCGCATCAACACCTATTCATCATGAAACCCCAACGTTGCTTCTTGCAACGTTGGGGGGTACACAGCTGATCATGCCGGTCGTTTCCTGGAGGTAATCATGGACAAGCTGGCCATTCTGGGTGGCCCCAAGGTGTTCGACTCTTTCTGGCCGGACTGGCCCGTCTACGGTGAGCGGGATCGCCAGGCGCTCATCGAGGTGCTCGAGTCGCGTAACTGGGGCGGCTACCCGGCTCCCAACCAGCGCGCCCGCGAGTTCGCCGCCGCCTTCGCCGCCGCCCACGACGCCCGCCACGGTATCTGCGCCGCCAACGGCTCGGTCACCCTGGAGGTGGCCCTGCGCGCCGCCGGCATCCGCGCCGGCGACGAGGTCATCGTCACCCCCTACACCTGGATAGCCACCGCCGGGGCCCCGGTGCTGGTCAACGCCGTGCCGGTGTTCGCCGACATCGATCCCGACACCTACTGCCTCAGTCCCCAGGCGGCGGAAGCGGCCATTACCGCGCGCACCCGGGCCATCATCCCCGTGCACCTGGGCTGGTCGGTGGCCGACCTGGACGCCTTCCGGCAACTGGCCCGCCGCCACGACCTGGTCCTCATCGAGGACTGTGCCCACATGCACGGGGCCAGGTGGCAGGGCCGAGGGGTTGGTTCCCACGGCCACCTGGGTTCGTTTTCCTTCCAGAGCTCCAAGCTGATGACGGCCGGAGAGGGCGGCATCATCCTCACCAGTGACGACGAGCTGGCCCAGAAGTGCCACTCCTACGTCAATTGCGGGCGCAAGGAACCCGGCTACGACCAGTTCGCCGGCAGCGTCTTTTCCGGAAACTACCGCATCACCGAATTCCAGGCCGCCCTGCTCCTGGCCCGCCTGCCCGACCTGGAACCGGAACGGCGCCGGCGCGAGGAAAACGCCCACTACCTCACCAAGCTGTTGCAGGACATCGAGGGCATCAGTCCCCTGCGCGTGGACGAACGGGTGACCCACCTGGCCGCTTACCAGTACATCTTCCGCTACCACCAGGAGGCCTTCGCCGGGCTGCCGCGTGACCGCTTCGTCGAAGCGCTGTGTGCCGAGGGCGTTCCCGCCGACGGCGATTTTTACGTGCCCATCTACCGCAGCCCCCTGTTTCCGGTGACCGCCGAGCGTTTCCCGGCCATCCGCGAACGTTACGGGGAGGCCATCGGCCCGCACAGCGCCAGCTGCCCGGTAGCCGAGCGGGCCGCCTACCAGGAGGCGGTGTGGCTGCACCACCCCCTGCTCATGGCCGGGCGGGCGGAGATGGACAAGATTGCCGAGGCCATCGACAAGATTCGCCGCCGGGCGGCGGATCTCGCCAGCTGACGACACGCTTCCGCCACGACCCCCGGGAGGACCATTACCATGAAGGAAATCAAGGTGGGCATGATCGGTTCCGGCTTCATCGCCCGGGTGCACTGCCAGGCCCTGGCCACCCTGCCCGGGGTGCGGGTAACGGCCCAGTGCAGCCCGAACGAGCAGCGCCGGCTGGCCTTCGTCAAGGAACTGGGCATCTCCGAGAGCTACCCCGATCACCGGCAACTGCTGGCCGAAGCCGGCGTCGATGTCGTGGTGGTGGCCACTCCCAATCACCTGCATGCCCCCATGGCACTGGACGTCATCTCCGCCGGCAAGCACGTGATCATGGAAAAGCCGCTCTGCCTCACTCTCGACCAGGCCGACCAGATCATCGACGCCGCCCGGCGCCAGGGAGTACTGGTGGCCTACGCCGAGGAGCTATGCTTCGTGCCCAAGTACCTGCGCGCCAAGGAACTGGCCGACGCGGGTGCCGTGGGCCAGGTCTACCGCGTCAACCAGGTGGAGAAGCACGAGGGTCCCTACTCGCCCTGGTTCTGGCAAACCCGGCAGGCGGGCGGCGGCATTCTCATGGACATGGGCTGTCACTCCATCGAGTTCGCGCGCTGGTTCCTGGGCAAACCGCCGGTACGTGCCGTCACCGCCTGGATGGACACCGTGCTGCACGGCGACAAGACCGAGATGGAAGACGACGTCATCGTGCTGCTGGAATTCGCCACCGGGCAGACGGCCCTTTTGGAATCCAGCTGGGCGCTGCTGGGCGGCATGGACTCCATCACCCACGTCTTCGGCACCGCCGGGGTGATCCACGCCGACCTGCTCAAGGGCATGGGCCTGCAGGTCTACTCCCAGCCCGGCTACGGTGAATACGCACCGGCCACCCGGGGCTGGAGTTATCCCGACTACGAGTGGAGCTGGCAGAACGGTTATCCCCAGGAAGACGCCCACTTCATCGAGTGCATCCGCACGGGCACCCAGCCGGCAGAGAGCGCCGACGACGGCCGGGCAGTGCTGGAGATCATGCTGGCCTGTTATGCCTCGGCCGCCTCGGGCCGGCGTATCGAGCTGCCCTACCGGCCGCCGCCGGTCGCCGCCCCGGTGGAGATCTGGCTCCAGTCCCGGCGCGGCGCCGCCGGAGGCAAGTGAATGGAGCTGGTGCTGGGAGTCGATGCCGGAGGCAGCAAGACCCTGGCGGTGGTGGCCGAGCCCGGCGGCCGGGTAACCGGCGTGGGCCGGGCCGGCGGGGCCAACTTCCAGGCCTGCGGCCGAGCCGGAGCCCGCGGACAACTGGCCCGGGCGGTGAGCGCGGCCCTGAGCCAGGCCGGCGCCGGCAGCGAGTCCATCGCCGCCGCCTGCTTCGGAGTGGCCGGCGCCGATCGTCCCCGCGACTTCGCCACCATCGAGGCCTTCACCCGGGATCTGGTACCGGCCGCCCGCTACCGGTTGGAAAACGACAGCCTGGTGGCCCTGCGCGCCGGTACGGCCGACGGCGTGGGTATCGCCCTGATCGCCGGAACCGGCTCCAACGCCGTGGGACGAAACGCCGCCGGCGAGAAACTCCAGGTGGGAGGACTGGGGCGGCTGTCGGGCGACTGGGGCTCCGCCTGGCAGTTGGGAGAACAGGCCGTGGTGGCTGCCATGATGGCCCGCGACGGCCGCGGCCCGGCCACCGCGTTGCAACAAGACATCTGCCGCCGGCTGGGGCTGGACGACATCCTTGATGTCATCGAGTACGATTTCTACGACCACGACGGCCCCCCCCTCGACCTGGGGGCCCTGGCCCCGCTGGTCTTCGCGGCGGCCGGCCGGGGCGATGAGGTGGCCGCCGAAATCCTGCGCCGGGCCGGCGCCCGGGTGGCCCGGGCCGCCGCCGTCATCGCCGACCGGCTCTTTCCCGGACGCGATGATTTCCCGGTGGTCTTCGGCGGCGCCGTGTTTCAGCGTGGTTCTCACCCCCTGCTGGTGGACACCGTCCGGCAACTGCTGAGGAACGATTACCCGGGGGCACGCTTCGTGCGCCTGCGCGTGGCGCCGGTGCTGGGGGCGGTGGCCTGGGCCGCCGACGCCCTCGGGCCGCCGGGCGGCGGGGAGGAACTGGTGGAACGACTGGCGGACAGCTGGCCGGAAGCTGCCGCCGAGGAGAAGCAATCATGATCGGGCGTAGCGCTACCGTGACCATACTGCTGCTGTCGCTGGCCGGCCTGGCCGGCTGCCACCAGCCGCCGGCCCCGCCGCCGGTGAGGCCACCAACGGCCGGTTACTGGTTCGACAGCTTCCGGGCCCGCCGCCAGCGGCTGACCCGGCCGGAGTTCCTGGCCGGCGCGGCCAAGGTCAAGCTCACCCCCACTCGCCGGGGGGTGCGCATCGCCGGTCACGGGGTGTTTCGCAAGCACAGCCGGGGCGTCCTCGACGACCTGTGGGGGCGGGTACTCTATCTCGACAGCGGCCCCCAGGCGGTGGTGCTGGTGTCGCTCGACTTCATCGGCTGGATGTATCCGCGCACCCAGCGCATCCGCGCCCGCGTCACCCGCCGCCACCCGCACAGCATCATCGTCGCCGCCACCCACAACCACGATGGCCCCGACACCGAGGGAATCTGGGGCCCGGGACTGCTGGGCATGGTACCCACCCGCTCCGGGGTGGACCAGCGATACCTGGACCGCGTGGAACGACGGGTGGCCCGCGCCATCCTGCGGGCGGTGGCCCGGGCCCGGCCGGCACGTCTCTACCTGGGCCGGTTCCCCGTTCCCGAAGGGCTGGCCGTCAACCTGCGCGAACCCGAGGACCTGCCCCTGGTGGCCACCGTGCTGCGGGCGGCCGACGCCCGCGACGACAGCACCATCGGCACCGTCATCAACTGGGGCAATCATGCCGAGGCCCTGCAGGATCACAACCGCTGGCTCAGCGCCGACTGGCCCGGGGTCATGTGCCGCGAGGTCGACCTGGCCCTGGGGGGAGTCACCCTGTTCTTCTCCGCTCCCGCGGGCGGCATGATCGAACCGGCCAACCGGCCCGACGATCCGGAACCGCAACGGCTGGCCTTCTGCCGCCACCTGGGAGGCAGCCTGGCGGCCGGAGCCATCAACCTGGCCATCGGTGGCATGGAGTCCTGCGACCAGCCGGAAATCCTGCTGGCCTGGCAACCGGTGAGATTTTCCCTGCAGCCCGGCTCCACCATCGCGCTGGTGTTCCGGCTGGGATTGCTGGAGCCGCGGCCGTTGCCCGCCGGGCGCCTGCTCAGCGAGATGGAACTCATAGACCTGGGCAAGCTGCAGATCGCCACCGTCCCGGCCGAGCTGACCCCGGCGGTCGGCCGCCTGCTGGAAGCCCGCCTCACGGCACCCTACCACATGCTGATCACCCTGGGCCTGGATCACCTCGGCTACGTGATCACCCACCGCCAGTGGGCCGACGCCCGTTTCGAGTACGAGCGCAGCATGTCGCTGGGACCGGACACGGTTGACACCCTGGTCGAGGGTATCGAGGGCTTGACCACCACCCTGCGCTCTGCTAGAAGATGATCGGAAGGCCCCGAGCCGGAGAAGCCAGAAGGCAGGAAATCCGGGAAGGCGGGCGCCGCGGAGTTTAGGCGCGGCCCGTCGGGCCTGGAAACCGTAAACGACGTTGCAGGCAAGCGGGCAACAGCGCTGCGGGTAATGGCGAGCATCTAGTTGCCAGGCACGACAGGGGCGGGCGGAGACAGGAGGAGCGGAATGGGAACCGGTGATAACAACGACCAGCAAGCCCTGGAGCGGCGAGTCGAGCAACTGGTGGAACGGCTGGCCGAGCAGATCGCCCGGGGAATCGTCGACGGCCTGGCTTCTTCGCAACTTTTCCAGCGCTGGCAGCAGCGCCTCGACGACCTGGAAAAACGCCTGGCCCGGTCCCCGTCATCGGCACCCGCCCCGGAGGCCGGCAAGCGGGCCGCACCATCTCCGGGGCTGGGCCTGCCCCTGTCGTCACTGGCGAACCTCATCCGCAACAAGCCTCCGGCGGGAAAGCCGGCCCCCCGTCCCCGGCGGGTGGTATCGCGCCCGACCATAAGCTACCGGGTCGATCCCCGCAAAGACAGCAAGGCCAGCGGCAAGAACAACATCTGTTCCGAGCCGGGCTGTGATCGTCCGGCCACAACCCGGGGGCTGTGCGCCACGCATTACCAACGCTTGCGCTACCGCGAGCGCAAGATCACCCAGAAACAGAGTTCCTCCTCGCCCCTGCCGCCTCCGCCGCCGCCACCCCGGCGCCAGGCCAACCGGGGCGGCACCCGGGCGGTTTTTGCCATGCTCTACGAGGAGAAGGGCAAGAAGGTGCTGGCCGGGCTGATCAACCAGGTCAAGTTCGGCCGCTCCGACCTGGTGGAACGCCTCAACCAGATGTTCGCGGGCATGCCCGGCATCCCCCTCGAGGAAGAAGACGTACTGCGGGCCCTGCATTACCACAAGCTGGCCGGGGCCCTGCACCGGCGGGAGAGCGAGAGCATCTTCCGCCACCTGCACAAGCAGCGTGGCTCCCTGGCCAAGACCGCCCAGAAGATGAAGACCACCCTGGAGAAGCTGAAGGAACGCATCAGCGAGTTGGAAATCGACGAGGAAGTTACCCGCATCCGCAACGAGTTCAAGGAAGAAATCCTGGAACACAGCGATTTTCGCCAGCGCCTGGACCTGGCCCTGACCAAGGAAAAGTACCTGGTCGACCTGGGCATCGAGGAAGAAGTGGACGCCTCCCTGAAAAAGGAACTCGACGCCCAGCTCGCCGATCTGGATACCAGCGACGGCAATGCCACCCGCGACAGCATCTGTCGCGCCCTGTCCCTGGACGAGGAAAGGTATCAGCGCCTGGTACGTCGTTTCGGCATGGGTGCCGGCGGTGACGAACGGCAACTGGGTGGCAGCACTTGATGACTCGCCTGCTGCCAATCACCCTGCTGCTGTTCTCGTTCGCCACTCCCGTCCCGGCCGCCCCGCCGCCCCTGGTGGTCACCGCCGTCGGTGACGTCAACCTGGGCAGTGCCTATCCCTCCGGAGACTACCTGCCGGCCGACCAGGGTCGCACCCTGCTGGCACCGGTACGACGCTGGCTCAGCGGTGACATCGTCTTCGGCAACCTGGAGGGACCGCTGGCCGACGGCGGAACCACCGACAAGTGCGGCCCCGGCGTTGGCTGCTACGCATTCCGTACGCCCACGGCTTTCGCCACCCGCCTGGTCGAGGCCGGTTTTACCGTCATGAGCCTGGCCAACAACCACGCCCTGGACTTCGGCGAGGAGGGGCGGCGCAGTACCATGCAGGTTCTCGACCGGCTGGGCATCGCCCACAGCGGCCCGCCGGGAGACGTGGCCGGCTTCACCATTCGCGGCCGGTCCGTGGCCCTGGTGGCCTTCACCACCGCCGAGCATTCCCATAACCTGCTCGACCTGGAAGCGTCACGGCAAGTCGTCGAGGAGCTGGCCGCCCGGCACGATATCGTGCTGGTGAGCTTCCACGGAGGCCGGGAAGGGCGTACCGCCGCCCACGTGCCCTATGCCCTGGAGAAACTGGGCAACGAGCCCCGCGGTGAGCTGCGTCGCTTCGCGCACACGGTGATCGACGCCGGGGCCGACCTGGTGCTGGGACACGGGCCGCACGTGCTGCGAGGCCTGGAGGTGTACCGGCGCCGCCTGGTCGCCTACAGCCTGGGTAATTTCTGCACTTACGGCCGCTTCAGCCTGGGCGGCCCGCTGGGCATCGCCGCCGTCCTGCGAGTGGAACTTGCCGCCGACGACGGCCGCTTCCTGGCGGCCCGCATCGTACCCACCCGGCAACAGGGCCGGGGCGGGGCGCTGCCGGATCGGCAACGGCGAGCCATCGCCCTGCTGCGCAAGCTGAGCCGGGAGGACTTCGGCCCGGCCGCCGCCCGCATCGATGACCGCGGCCGGGTGAGCGCTCCCCCCGGTGATGGTGCCGGGGTGCTGAGCCTGCTCGAGGAGCGGCAGAACCTGGCGCTACGGAATTTGCTGCAGTGGTTGCAGAAACAGGGTTTCGCAGAGGAGCAACTGTTGCGCTGGTTCGGCGACCGGCGTGCCCGGCTGCTGCCGGAAGTAGTGGAGCGTTTCCGGCACCCGGCCGAAAAGCGCTCCTACCCGGCCTATCGAAGCCTGTTCTTCAAGCCGGCGTTGCTGCAGGCAGCCGCCGACTTCTTGCAGCAGCGAGCCGACTTGCTGGCGGCCGTGGAAAAGTCCTACGGTGTGGATCGCCACCTGCTGGCGGCCATCGTGGCCACGGAAACCCACTGCGGGAAAAAACCCGGAACCATCCCCGCCTTCAACGCCCTGACCACGGTGGTCATCGACTATCCCCGGCGCAGCCGCTGGGCGCGGCGCGAGCTGGCGCAGTTACTGAAGCTGTACCGTGACGATCCCCTGGGGGTGCTGGGTTCCTATGCCGGGGCGGTGGGGCTGGTGCAGTTCATGCCCTCGAGCATCCGTGCCTACGGCGTGGACTACGACCATGACGGCCGCATCGACCTGGCCCGCTGGCCCGACGCCCTGGCCTCGGCCGCCAATTACCTCAAGCGGCACGGCTACCGCCGGGGTCCCTACCGCCGGGGCACGGCCGCCTACCGGGCGGTGTTTCGCTACAACCCCTCCCACAACTACGCCCGGCTGGTGGGGGAACTGGCCGCCCGCTTCGCCCGCACCGCCACCGGAAAATCGCCGGCGGCCGGCAAGACTCCCGCCACCGGCACGGCGTCGGGGAGGCCCCCGGGCGCCGCCGAGTGAGGAGGGTCCGCGCATGCCCGCCAACCTCACACCCGAGTACAAGGCCGCCGAGGAGGAGTATCGCCGGGCCCGTGATCCCCAGGCCCGGCTGGTCTGCCTGGAGAAGATGCTTTCCACCATTCCCAAGCACAAGGGAACCGAGAAGATGCAGGCCGACCTCAAGCGGCGCATCGCCCGCCTCAAGGAGGGCCTGCAGAAGAAGGGGGGACGGCGCGGCTTTGCGGTAACGGTGGAGAAGGAAGGTGCCGCCCAGGTGGCCCTGGTCGGTCCACCCAACGCCGGCAAGAGCACGCTGCTGGAATGCACCACCAATGCCCGGGCCGAAGTCGGTGATCACCCCTTCAGCACCCGCGCGCCGGTCCCCGGCATGTTGCAGTTTGAAAACCTGCAGTTTCAACTGGTGGACCTGCCACCGGTGTCCAGCGAGTACATGGAACCCTGGGTCACCGACATCATCCGCGGAGCGGATTCCGCCCTGCTGGTGGCCGACGCCGCCGCCGTCGATTGTCTTCCGCAGCTCGAACAGGTGCTGGAGATACTGCAGGTCAAGAAGATCGCCCTGGACACGACCGCGACACCGGCCGCGGACCAGGGCCCGGTGCGCCACCTGCCCACGGTGGTGCTGGCCGGCAAGATGGACCTCGACGGAGCAGCCCGGGGTATGGAATTGCTGCGTTCCCGCTTCTCGCCGGCGGAGGTGGTCCCCTTTTCCGCCCTGGAAGACGACTACTCCCGGCTGGGCCAGGCCATCTTCAGGGCCAACGCCATCGTGCGGGTCTACTCCAAGTCTCCCGGCAAGGACCCCGACCGGTCACGGCCCTTTGTCATGCACCGGGGCGACACCCTGCTGGACTTCGCCCGGGTGGTGCACAAGGATTTCGCCGAGAAACTCAGATACGCGCGGGTCTGGGGAACGGGCAAGTTCGCCGGGCAGCGTATCCAGCGCGACCAGGAACTGGCGGACGGCGACGTCATCGAGTTGCACATGTGAGCAGATCGCACCAGGATATAGTTTTACCGGCAGCAGCAGTGCTGGTAGTATACAGCAGCGGATAGGGAAAGAGAGGTTGCCGCTTGGAAGCGGGCGATCGCTTTGGAGACTATGTCATTCTCAAGCGCCTGGCAGCGGGTGGCATGGCCGAGGTCTACCTGGCCCGCAAGAGCGGTCTGCGCGGCTTCACCAAGCCGGTGGCCATGAAGGTCATCCTTCCCCATCTTTCCAGCAATGAGCGCTTCATCAAGATGTTCCTGGCCGAGGCCCGCCTGGCGGTGCACCTGGAGCATGCCCACATCGCCCAGACGCTGGACCTGGGCGAGGTCAACGGCCAGTACTTCATTGCCATGGAGTTCGCCCACGGTGTCGACCTGCAGCGCATCTCCAGCCAGACCCGCAAGAGCGGCCGCCTGCTGCCGTTGCCCTACGCGGCCAAGATCGTCAGCCAGATTGCCGAGGGCCTGTTCTACGCGCACACCAAGTGCGATGCCGCCGGCCAGCCGCTGGGTATCATTCACCGCGACATCAGCCCCCACAACATACTGCTGACCTTCGACGGACTGGCCAAGCTGATCGACTTCGGCGTGGCCAAGGCCAAGGTCACCTTCATGGAGGAGGAGGAGGGAGTTCTCAAGGGCAAGTTTTCCTACATGTCTCCCGAGCAGATCCGCGGCATGCCGCTCGACCAGCGCTCCGACATCTTCGCTCTGGGCATCGTGCTCTGGGAAGTCTGCACCGGGGCCCATCTCTACCGGGAGAGCAGCGAGCTGCTCACCATGGAGGCCATACTGCGCAAGCCGGTTCCCCGTCCCCGCGAGCTGCGCGGCGACATGCCCCCGGACCTGGAAGCGATCATCCTCAAGACGCTGGCCAAGCGCTCGGTAGATCGCTTCCAGACGGCCCACGATCTGCACGTGGCCCTGGAGCAATACCTCTCCCGCTCCGGTTGGACGGTGGGCACCCAGCACCTGAGCGAGTTCATGAAGAAGCTCTTCCCCGAGGAACTGGCCGAAATACGCGACCTGCTGCAAAGCGAGCGGCGTCGGGCCGAGGAAGAGGAACGCCGGCAACAGCAACAGTTCGTACCCTGGGAACCATACCAGGAGATGGAAGAGGAGCGCCGGGAGCAACAACAGGAGCAATTGCGTGCGGCAACCTCTACGCCGTCTCCAGCGGCTGCCGCCCAGCCCGGGTCTAAGCCTGCCCGCCGTCAACGGGGCGAGCAGAAGACCCCCGCTCCGCTCCTGTCCCGCCTCACCCTGGTGGTGGTGGTGCTGCTGGTGGCACTGGCGGCAGCCAGCGTCTACATCCTGTTGCAATCGTCTTCTGCCAACGACGCCGTGGTCGACAGCCAGGCGGTCAGGCCCACCAGCGGCTCGCTGGAGGTGCAATCCGTGCCCAGCGGAGCCCGGATCACCATCAACGGCAGCGACCATGGAGTCACCCCGGCACGCATCGAGAAGCTGCCGCTCGACCTGGACATGACCCTGCGCCTGCATAAGCCCGGCTACGAAGACCTGTTGATGCCCGTGCTGCTCACCGCCGACAACCACCAACAGGTAATCCGGGCCCGCCTCAACCGTCGTTAGGCCGGCAACGGCAACCTTGAATCCACTCGCTTCCTGTGGCACCGTTGGCCCATGGCGGCGAAATCCCCGGCAGGTTCGCGCTCCCGGACCGACTCCACTTCCCTGCGCCTGCTGCGCCTGGAACGGGCCCTGGCGGTGTTGCTGGCAGCGGCCCTGCGGGGCCGCTTGCAACTCCCCGAAAGACGACTCCTGCAGAAGGTGCTGGCGGAGTTGAAAAAGCAGCGGCGGCGGCAACAAGAGGCCTCCCAGAAGGGCCGCTGCCCGGCTTGCCTTTCCGTGCTGCCCAAGCCCCGGGCCCGTCGCTGCCCCTGGTGTGGCGTGCTGCTGAGCGAGGCCCGCCGGGCGGCCCGTGAATCCGCTTCCGCTGGAGCCAGGCGGTGATCGAGAATATCGAAGCAGGTGAAAAGCTCCATGAAGATGACCTGGTCGAGGTGCACCGGGGCCGGCGCCGTGACAGCGGGGAAGAAGTCACCGTGCGCCGTCTCAAGAACAAGCTGGCCGGCAATAGCGATGCCATCGCCCGGCTGAGCGAGGCCTCGCAGCAGGCAGGCTCCCTGGCCCACCCGGGGATGGTCGCCCACCTGGGCTTCGAGCAGCAGGGCGACAACTGGTACTGGCTGGAAGCGGCCTGGCCCGGCATCCCCCTCGACCTGGTTCTCAGCCGCCTGGCTTCCCGGGAAGTGCGTATCTCTCCCCCGGCCGCCCTGCAAATCGGCGAGGAACTGGCTGTCGCCTGCGGTGTCCTTCACCAGGCAGGCCTGGGTTTGGGCCTGCTCATCACCAGCGACCTGTTGCTGGGGCCGGAGGGAAAGACCCGCCTGGCCGGCGTGGGCTTCGCCTGGACGCTGATGCAGGTCAAGCAATTGCGCACCCCGTTGGTACGCGGCCGCAAGGATTTCCTGGCCCCGGAACTGGCCCAGGGCCGGCCGCCGGCGCCCGCCGGCGATGTCTGGGCCTTGAGCGCCCTGGTCTACCAGTTGCTCACCGGACAGTCGGCGTTGTCGGCGGAAGGCAGCGTCTCCACCCGTTCTCGCCAGGTCACTCCCCCTTCGCGCCTCAACCGCAGCCTGCCCTACGCCTGCGATGCCGTCTTCAGCAATGCCCTGGCCCCTTCGCCGGTCCGGCGTACCGCCGATGGCAACGCCCTGGCCCAGGCCCTGCGGAGGTTGCGCGCTTCGCTGCCGGGAAGCGGCCAGGAGGAGGGCGAGCTGGTACAACTGGCTCGTAACATCTTTCCCAACGAGGTAAGGCGGGCCGGGCGCAGCGCTCCCCCGCCGTCTGCCACCCGGGCCGCTCCACCGGCCAGCGGCAACGACCGCCAGCCCGCGGACACCCGGCCGGATGCCGCCACCCTGGCAGCGGCGGCGCCACCACCGCCGGTGCGGCGTGCGCCCCAGACGGAACCGATGGCGGTGCCGCAACCGGCCCCGCAGCCCGCGTTTCCCAGCGCGGCACCAGCTCCTCCCCCGCCACCGGCAGGAAGCGATGAACCCACGCGCCCCCAGCCGCCTCCACCCTCACCGCCGCCGGATCCGCCCGCGCCGCCACCCGTGCCCGCCGGCGCCAACCGGGCCGGCTGGTCGCCGGTGGAGGCGGCGGAGCCGCTGGACGAGGAAGCGCCCACCCGCACCCGCCAGATGCCGGTTGCCGAGATCGCCTTCACCCCGGAAGAAGACACCGACGCCGAGGCTCGCGCCGTCGCGTCTACGGCAGACGCCACCACCCGGCGCGAGCAGGCTGCCGGCCCATCTCGACCCCGGAGACCTTTCCCCTGGAAGTGGCTGGCACTGGCCGCCGCCGTATTGCTGTCGGCGGTCATCGCTACCTGGTACCTGCTGCCGGCCGATAGCGAGCCGACGGCGGCAGCGGCGCCCGAGCAGGCGGTCACCCAGGTCGGTTTTCTCAGCATCGACGCCGGGCAACCCCTGGTAATATTCATCGACGGCGAGCGCCTGGAACAACCAACTCCCCTACACCGCAAGCTGTTGCGGGCCGGCCCTCACCGGGTGATGGCGCGTACCGTCCGGGGCAGGCAGTTGCTGGACGAGACCATTGTGATCGAGCCCGGGGGGCACCAGCAGTTGAAGGTTATCCTGCCCGCAACGGTCAAACCCCGAACCCGTCGAGCGCCACGGCACCAGCGCCAGCGTCAGCCGCGGCGGCGACGCCGGCGCAGCAGGTGACGGTCATGGGAGACGAGGCAACCATCGACGTGGTGGTCATCGAGGATGACCCGCGCACCCTGCGCAGCCTGGTCAAGGCCCTGAGCTGTTACCCCGACATTGCCGTGGTCGGCTCCAGTCCCAGCGGCGAGGGAGGCCTGGCCACGGTGGCCGCGGTGGAACCGGATCTGGTCCTGCTCGATCTGGAACTGCCGGACGGCAACGGCATCGAGCTCACCGGGCGCATACGCAAGCTGCCGGCGAACGCGGAGGTGCTCATCCTTACCAGCTTCGACGACGAGGTCAAGGTCTACCAGGCCATCCAGGCCGGCGCCAGCGGCTACCTGGTGAAACGCCTCGGCCCCGAACGCATCCACCAGGCCATCGTCGAGGTAATGAACGGGGGAGTGGTGATCGAGCCCCGCATCGCCCGCCGCTTCTGGAACTACTTCCAGAGCGTCCAGGCCGGCCGCCGCGACGAGCAGCCCCCGCTACTGACGGAAACCGAGCGGGACGTGCTGCAGATGGTGGCACGGGGACTGAGCAACCAGGAGACCGGCCGGGTACTGGACATGGAGCGACGCACGGTGCGTACCCACCTGGCCCACATCTACCGCAAGCTGGGAACCTCCTCGCGTTCCGAGGCGGTGGTCATCGCCCTGCGCCGGGGCCTGATCACCCTGTAAACCCCTCCCCGGCTCATCACCACTCGCTGAAGACCCGTGCACGGGAAAGGGCAGCGGAAGGACCGCCGGAATCAGCCGTTGATCTGCTCTGCCAGCCGCAGCAACTCCTGCCGTAGCTCGTCATCCTCGGCCAGCCGGGGCAACTGCTCGCGGCTGGCCCGGGCCAGCAGTTCCAGGTTCCCGGGCCTCCGGCCGGCGGCCAGGAGGTAGGGCAGGTGCCGCTGCAGGCTCCTGACCAGCAAGTGCAGGAAGCGCCGGTCACGGGTTTGTCCGAGCAGGTCGGCCAGCAGGGCCAGGGCCGCGTCAACGGCCTGCCGACTCAGCTCACCCGCTACCGCCCGGGCCGCTACCTGGCCCAGCCATTCCTGCCAGAGGTCGTCTCCAGCGGAACGCCGGCGCCAGGTATACAACTCCAGAAACACGTCCACCGCGGGACGGGCACCCTGCTCGAACTGCCGGCGCAGTTCGTCCAGCCACTTGCCATCGGCGTCCAGCTGCTCCTGGTTCAGCCGGGCCAGCAACGTGCTCCCCAGCTCCTGGCCCAGTCCGGCCGCTTCCAGGCGGCCGTCGTAGGTGAACTGCTCGTACAGGCGCCGCCGGCAGACCAGCAGCGCCTGGCGGGTGGTGTGGGCCAACAGCTCGAACCAGGGCTGGGGAGGATTGCCCTCTTCGCCGACCAGGGCCACCTGGCGGCCGATGGCCAACAGCTGCTCGACCAGCTCTCCCAGATGCTGGCGGGAGGCATGCTGTAGCTCGACGGAGCCGAGCGCATCACCCAGCAGCCGCGGTACCCGGGCGGGTACCGTCTGCGGATCTTCGCGCAGGGCCTGCTCGGCAACCGCGACGATGATCTCCAGCAGCACCAGCCGCGCTTGCGAGCCCAGGGGCTCACCGGCATGGTTGACCGCCTCCAGGCAAGCACCCAGGATACAGGACAGCACCTGCTGTTCACGCAGGAGGATGGCCGGATATTGCCGGGCAAAGCCTCGCGCCAGCCGCAGCAGTACCTGCCGGTCCGGATGCTCGGCGCGCAGCTCGTGTTCCAGGGCGGCAGCCTCCACCTCCACCGCCTGGGAGGCGTGGTGGCGACGCATGGCCTCCAGGATGGCACCCGGCTGGCAGGCGTAGGTCTTCATCGGTCGCTGCCACCCGCGACCCCCGCGGGCAAGATGCTCAGCGAGATCTCGAAGGCCGACGCCGGCACCCCGATGTCCCAGTTGCGCAGCACCTGGGGATGCAGCTCTCCCAGCAATCCCAGTTGTTCGCCCGATACCAGCAGTACCCGGGCGCAGCGGCCGGGAATGAAGGAGGGGTGATCACCGGGCTCCAGGCGCAGCTCCAGTCCCAGTTGCTCGGCCAGGTAGAGCAGGTCGGCGTGGCTTTCCGACAGTCCGGCCTGGCGATGTGCCACCAGGGCGGCCGTATGCAACTCGGTGCGGGAACCATGTGGCCGTGAGGGATCGAACACGGCCACCTCTCCGACCTCGAACACCCGGTGCGGATAGGCCGCCGTGGCACTGTGCGCTTCCAGTTGCAACAGCGAGGGCAATACCTGGTCGCGCAGCACCGCGTAGTTCTCGTTCATGCGGTTGAGTATCTCCACCAGCTTCTTGCCCGGCTGGTTCATGCTCTCGGCCACCTGCAGGCGCGACACCAGCAAGTTGGATATCACTTCCTCGTAGCCCAGGCCGATGAGCAGGTCTCGTACCCGGTCCTCCAGCTCGGCCAGGGGATGGAAACGCCCCACGCTGAATTCCCGGGGCATGCGCGGGGTGAAACTGTCGTAGCCGCGGGCGATGGCGAAATCCTCGATGGCATCCACGGCGTGCAGGTAGTCGGCCCGGGTGGGCGGCGGTTGCACCCGCAGGTGCTCGCCCTCCAGGGTGACGTCGCAGCCGTAGCGTTCCAGCACGTCGGCCACCTCGGGGGCGTTGAGCTGCTCCCCCAGCAAGCGGCTGAAATCATCGAGCGACAGCTCGACCTCGTTGTCCAGGCGCCGGGGGACATCGAGCTGGCGTCCCAGCGGCGTGGCCTGGGGATAGATGGTACGCATCCGCTGCACCTTGCCACCGCGGTCGGCCAAATCACAGGCCATGATGTTCAGGGCCAGGATGACCGCCCGCAGGTCGGTGCCGGTGGCCTCCACGAACAGGTCGGCGTCGCCGGGTACCACTTCGCCCGTCTCCCGGGAGTTGACGATGGGCGGCATCGACAGGGTCATGCCGGCGTCGTCGATGAGCAGGGGCACCTGCTCGTGCCCGGCGATGGTCTGCCGGTACTGGATTCCCTTGGGGTGGCGTTCGAGGATCTGGGCCAGGGTCATGGGAGCATCCTCGCCCAGGGGAATGTAGGAATGCCCCTGCGGTTGCTGGGGCCGGTAATGCACGGGGAAGGTAATCCGGCGGCGGTTGTACACCCCGATGGCCACCGCCAGGCGATGGCGGCCGAAGTTCTCGGCCAGTTTCTCCTGGGTTTGGATGATCTGCACCAGGGTGCTTTCACTGATGTCCAGGCCGTCGACCACGAAGGCGGCCACGTAGGGACGGATCTCTTCCAGGCCCGGTTCGACCAGGATCTGGCCGACGGGATCTTCCCGGAAGAAGGGATAGTCGCGCCGCCGGCCCAGGGTGCAGCCTATCTGCCGGGCGATGCCCTCGGCCGACCACAGGTCCGGGCGATTGGTGTCGTTTAGCTCGATGCGCCAATTGCCCTCTTCGTCGGCCCCCTTGAACTCCCCCTTGACCAGGGCCAGCAACTGCTCCAGGCGCCGGGTGTCGACCTGCTCGCCCAGCAAGCGGCGGAAATCGTCCGCGTTGACCAGTATCGTCGGCATGGCTCACACCCCGTGGCGAAGCCGGGTGGAACGGATCCGACCCAGGTCCGCCGAGAACAGGTCGCGAATATCGTCCAGGCCCAGGGCCATCATGGCCATGCGATCCAGCCCCAGGCCCCAGGCGATCACGGGAACCTCCACGCCTTGCGGCCAGGTGACCTCGGGGCGGAAGATGCCGGCCCCGCCCAGTTCCATCCAGCCCACCTGGGGGTGGCGGATGTGCACCTCCACCGACGGCTCGGTGAAGGGGAAGTAGGCCGGGGCGAAGTGTATCTCCTCGGCGCCGGCCACCTCGCGGGCGAACAGGCGCAGCAGGCCCAGCAGGGTGACGAAATCGATGTTTTCACCCAGCACGATGCCCTCGCACTGGTAGAAATCGGCGGCATGGGTGGCATCGACCTCGTCGGGACGAAAGCAGCGGGCGATGGCGAAATACTTGCCCGGCACCCGCGCCCGTTGCAACCAGCGGGCCGATAGCACCGTGCCCTGGCTGCGCAGCAGCAGCCTCCGGCTGGCCTCGGCATCGAAAGGAGTACGCCAGCCCCGGCTGCCGGTCTGGCCGCCGTCCTGGTGCACCGCGGCCACCCGCTCGGCGGCCGGCCCGCTCACCGGAGGCGACCGCTGCGGCTCGGCCACCAGGTAAACATCGTGGATGTCGCGGGCGGCGTGGAACTGGGGCATGAACAGCGCGTCCATCAGCCAGAACTCGCTCTCCACCAGCTCACCGCGCATCTCTTCGAAGCCCAGCGCCAGCATGCGCCGGCGTACGAAATCCAGGTACTCGCGGTAGGGGTGACGGCGCCCGGCCACCCGCCGCGGCGGGGGTATGGACAGGTCGAAGCGCCGGAACTTCTTCGTCCGCCAGGAATCGTCGGCCAGCATCTCCGGGGTGAGCAGGTTGACCTCGTCACCGCTGCGGCCCAGGGCCCGTACCTGCCGGCCCACCTGCCGGCCCAGTTCCGTCCAGCGCAGGGTGCGGATGGTCTGTTCGCCCAGGCGGAACACCCCCTTGCCCTTGCCCCGCTTGCGACTGGCGCCGCTCACCAGTTGCCGCTCGGCCTCCGCCAGCTCGTCCCAGGGCACCCGGCCGGCCTGTCCCACCCGGCGAATGAGCTCGAACTGGGCCTCGAACGACGAGGTATCGGCGCCGGCAGCCAGTCGTACCCGCCCCGAGCCGGCATCCTCCAGAACCCCGGCCCGGCGCAGCACCCCCAGGGCGGTGCCGGCCTCGCGCTGCTCGAGACGGTCGTCCTGCAGCAGGCCGGCTACCTCCACCTCGGGACCTTCCTCCCGTACCCGCTGCAGCAGCCTCAGTTCGGGAGTGGTCTCCAGGTAGCGCTTTCCCAGCTCGGACAGCTCCACCCACTGGCGGGTGGCGCTGCCGGCAACCTCCAGGCAGCCCTTGGCCTTCTGCCACTCGACCACGGTGCGGGCCTGCGATTCGCTCATGCCGGCGGCGGCGGCTATTCCCGTCTCGGCAAACTCCTCCTGCCTCCCCAGGGATTCGTAGAGCTTCACTTCCAGGGGATGCAGTGTCGCTGCCAGTTGTTCTGCCTGTGTCATGGTTTTCCCGTCTCCTTGACCCCCGGCGCGGGCACTACTTGCTAGCACACCGTCGGCCGGGCGTCAACGAGGGCAGCGAGGGCGTCAAGCAGGGCCTCCTTGTCAATCCCCAAAACAAGACTTATGCTGGTAAGAGAGGAGACCGAGGAACATGCGCTGGTCGTTCAACCTGGGATCGCTGTTCGGTATTCCCGTGCGGGTGCACTGGAGCATGCTGCTGTTTCTCGGCTTCGTGCTGCTGCAGGGCGGTGGCCTGGCCGGGGTGCTGCTCATGGTGGGAGTATTCGCCTCGGTGGTGGTGCACGAAGTAGGCCATGCCCTGGCCGCCCGGCGCTACGGCCTGCCCATAGTCGACATTTCCCTCTATCCCTTCGGCGGCATGGCCCGCCTGGCCGCCCCGCCCCGTACCACCACCCACGAGATCGTGGTGGCCCTGGTGGGGCCGGCCACCAGCCTGGCCCTGGCCGGGCTGTTTACGCTGGCCGGGGCGCTCAGCGGCTCGGTGTTCCTGCTGCTGCTGGGACGGATAAACCTCATGCTGGGCGGTTTCAACCTGCTGCCGGCCCTGCCCATGGACGGCGGCCGGGTGCTGCGGGCGGCCCTGGCCCGGCGGGTCGGTTTCTACCGGGCCACCACCATCTCGGCCCGGGTGGCCCGCTTCCTGGCCATGGGCATGGCCGTGTGGGGGCTGTTCGGCTCGGGCTGGTTTTTGCTGCTGGCGGCGTTTCTGCTGTTCATGTCCCTGGCCGAGGAGGCCTCGGCCCGGGCGCGGATGTTTCTGGGGGATCCCGGCTACCAGGACGCCCCCGGCTACACCCGGCCCCGCTTCGATCCCTTCCGGCGCTTCGCCGAGCGTACCGGCTTCTACGTTCCCGGCACCGACTGGGAGGTACTCGACCCGGACGATCCCACCCCCCGCCCCCCCCGGCGCCGGGTGGTGCGCGACAGCCAGGGCAACTTCATAGTGGTGGAATGGCACGAGGGCTGACCGCCCCCCCACCCCCGGCAGCAACTTCGCCAGTTGGCACTTTGCGGAAGAAAGCGGGCCTAGTCCCGCGGCAACCGGGAAACCACCGTGGAGTAGACCTCTTTCCGGTGGCAGATAACCAGAATGATGACCATCCTGTCCCTGGCGACGATGCGATAGACCACCCTCCAGTCCCCCACCCTGAGCCGGCGATGCCCCTTGAGCGAGTAGCGTAGTGGTTTTCCGTAGTGCTGGGGCTGGGTAGTCAAGCGCTGTTCGATGGCCAGCTTGATCCTTGCCTTCATCTTCGCGGGCAGCACGGGGATGTCGCGGTCAACGACCAGGGGGTGGTAGAGGACTCGGTAGGGACGCTGTTTACCAGGCATCTTGGTGGGCTACCAGCTTGCTTTTCTTCAGGGTCTTTTCACGGTGCGCGGCCTTGGCACTCAGGGCGAGATCCTCGTGCAGTTCCAACGCCTCAATCAGCAGCGCCAGGGCCTTTTTGGAAATGCTGGTGTTGTCTCTGCTGGCCAATTCCTCTATGAGCCGATAGACCCGTTCCTCTACGACGATGCTCAAGCGTGGATTCCTGGCGGCCATGGGGTCCCTCTTTCGTCAGTTGCCCTGTAATTCAGTGTAGCACTTGTGCCGCACCGAAGCAAGCCCGCCGAAGTAGCTGCTCGACAATGGCCTGGTGGTGAAAGGGATGTACTGGGCGGGCCAGACATTACTGGCCCACGAACTGCTCCACGAAGTAGCGGGGATTGAGGCTCTCGCCGGTGGCCCGGCGCAGCAGCTCGTCCCAGCGCAGGCTCTTGCCGGGAGCGAAGATCCGGGTACGCAGGAACTCGCCGATGGCCTTCTGGCCGGCGTAGTCCATCTGCCGGGGAGGCACCTTGAGCACCTTCCGGGCCAGGTAGTAGTGCAGCTGGCTGGCCATCATCTCCCCCAGCAGGTAGTTGTGGTAGTAGACCGGCCAGGCGGCGATGTGGATCTTGGAGGCCCAGTCGGCCGCCCCCGGCAGTCGCGGCGGGGGTTCGAGCAGCTGGTAGCGGCTCTTCAGATCCCACCACAGCTTGTTGAGATCCTGGTCGGGATTTTCGTAGAAGCCGCGCTCGAAATTCACCATCACCAGCGTCCAGCGGGCCATGATCAACATGCCCAGCCGCTGCTGCCGCCTGATCTTCTCCACCAGCGGCTGCAGCCGGCCCGGGTCGAGGTGCAGCATCTTGCGCAGCCAGCCGGGGTTGCGGGTGAGGCGACCGAAGAGCATGGCCACGGCCTCGGTGGTGAATGGATGCGCCTCCTCGCGCAGCAGCCAGGGCAACGAAGGATCTATGTACTTGGAGTAGACGGCATGACCGGCCTCGTGCAGCAGGGTGGAGGTCTGCGTCTCGCAGGGGGAGAGGTTGGCCAGGATACGGACGTCTCCGGCCCGGTCGATGTCGGTGCAGAAGGCATGCGGCATCTTGCCCGGCTTGGCGAACAGGTCGGAATGGGCCAGCACGTCGGAGACGTCCAGGCCGATGCCGGCGTAGAAATCGCCCACCAGCCGCTTCTGGTCTGCCTTGGCGAAGAACCCGTCGAGATCGACCGCGCCCGCGGCCGGGGCCTCCTGGAAGAAGGGATCCTCGAAGTGCCAGGGCCGGATGTCGGCCGGGCTCACCCCGTAGCGCCGGGCCAGCTGCTGGCGCAGCTCGCGCATCATCCCGGCAAAGGGCTGGTCGGTGGCCCGGGCCAGCTCGTCGAAGATACGCCTGATCTCGGCCGGATCCTGTTCCATGAGCCGCAGGCGCATGTCGTAGAAGTTGGCGAAACCGAGCCCGCGGGCCACCTGGTTGCGCAGCCGCGCCAGCTCGATCACCCGCTCGCGCACCAGCGCCCCCCGCTTCTTGTAGGCCTCCCAGGCCTGGCGACGCAGCTCCGTGTCGGCCGAGTTTTTCAGGATGTCGATGATCTGGCCGTCGTCGAGACGCTTGCCGCCGACCTGTCCCCGGTAGGTGTTGAACACCTGCTGCACCTCGGTGGCCAGGGCCACGATGCGCCTGGTCAGCTGCGCATCGGTCTGGTTCTCCTGGAAGTTGTCGTGGAGTATGCGCAGCTGCCGGGCCAGCAGGGCGTCTTTTACCTTCCCGGAATCGAGCAGGCGCTGGAGCCGCCGGTAGCTGGCCGGGTCGGCATGCATACGGCGGATGGCCACCTCCAGCTCGCTGTTCATGGTGTAGGCATCCTGGTTGCCGGTGACGGCGGCGATCCAGTAGGCCAGGTTGTTGGCCTTGACCAGCGGCGCCAGGCGGGCCTGGTGCCGCCCCAGGAAATCCCGGAACCACTTCACCTCGGCAACCCGCTGGTCGGCGGGGGCCGTGGCCGTCACCTGCCGCTGGCGCAGTTGCGGCCTCTGCTGGGCACAGCCGGCCGTAGCCAACAATTCCAGCGCCAGCACCATCACCGGTAAACCCTTCATGCTTCACCTCCCGGGTGGATCTTCACCGGCGCCAGTGTAGGGAGCCGCCGGGAAATCGGCAACAGTTTTTCCCCGGCGGCCCATCTGCTGGTATACTGGTGTGGGAGTTCCGTTCGGCAAGGAGGCAGAAAAGACATGAAACCACCACCTGGAGACAAGGCCTGGAAGATATTGCTGGTGGACGACAGCCCGGAGACCATGCGCCTGATTGCCGCGGAGCTCGAAGGCAAGGGCCTGGAGATCTCGCGGGCGGAAAACGCCGACGAGGCCACGCGCCTGCTGGTGGGCAAGAACAGCCGCCCCGACCTGGTGCTGCTCGACGTCATCATGCCCGGTGTCGACGGCCGCAAGCTGTGCCGCTTCATCAAGTCCAACGAGATGTTCACCGGCATCAAGGTGGTGCTCTGTTCAACCATGGACCGGCAGCGGCTGCAGAAGGTAGCCGCGGAATGCGGCGCCGACGGCTACATCCACAAGGAAGACATCCTCGGCCGCTGGGTGGTGGAACAGCTGCGCCAGGAGGAGCGGGCACAAGCAGCCGACTCCGAGTCCCCCGACCAGCGTTAGTCAAAAACGAGCCGCGAAGGTCAACCCCAGCAGGTGGCTGTAGGTGGTGTAGGTGCCGTTGGCCTTGCCCTCGGGGTTGAGATCGTCGCCGTGGCCGACGTCGTTGTCCTTGGTTCCCTTCCAGAAGGCCAGCATGTAGCCGATGTCGAGCTTCCACCAGGAACCGTGGTAGCCGGTACCCACGGTAATGAGCTGGCGCTGGCCGTCGGGCAGGGTGGGATCGTAGGTGTCGTCAGGAACCGGGGAACTGACCGTGCCCCAGCCCAGGCGCAGGGGCAGGTAGTCGGTCAGCAGGTACTCGGCCCCCAGTGATATCTGCCAGCTCGAGTGCCACCTGGTGGGGATGCTGGTGTTGAGCGCGGCCGTGCAGGTACCCTCGTCGACACAGTTGAACTTCATGGCCAGTTCCCGGTAGCTGGAGAAGAAGGCCAGGTAGAAGTCCAACGCCACCTTGAGCCGTTCCACTCCCAGGAAGGCCACCCCGGCGTTGAGGTTCATGGGCAGGTTGATCTCCACCGAACCGGTGTCTTCGTCGGGAAAGACCGTTCCCAGTCCCTCCAGGAAAGCGCGGGCCTGCTGGCCCGACTCCATGGGGAACAGGAACCTGGCGGTACCCTCGAAGGGCAGGCTCACCCCCGAGCGCAGGGAAAAGCCCAGCGCCAGCAGCTTCGGCAGTTCCGCGTACAGGGCCACGTTCCAGCCGTGGCCGATGGCGTCACCGTCCATCTTCATCTCGCCCCAGGGATCCTGGATGGCCCCGTTCGAGAAGGCCTCGGCCGCGCGCAGGTCGATGCGCCGGGCCAGGTGGGCCTGGCCGTAGACGAACATGTAGCCGACGGCCACCGACAGCTTGACGGAATCCTTGAAGCCGGCCAGTTCGGCCACGTCCAGGGCCACGGACAGGTTGTTGACGAAGGTGCGCATCTCGGTCTCGGTGGTGATGAAGCGCCCGTCCCAGTTGCCCGGCCAGTAGGTACCCAACCCGAAAGGGTTGTTGAGCCCGTAGCCGACCGCCAGCGGCAACCCCCGGGGACGCCAGGTGGCATACAAGTGCAGGGGCGTGAACAGCTTGACCTTGGCGTCGGCGGGGTTCTCCCCGTCGTTGACGATTTCCACCACCGGGTTGCCGTTGGCATCGAAGGTGGAGTAAGTACGCGGGTCGGCGGGCCGGCCGGCCGGCTGGTAGCTCAGATAACCCAGTATCGCCGTGCTGCCCAGCTCCAGCTGTATCCCCTCCAGCTCGGTGATGGCCGCGGGGTTGAAAAACATGGGGCTGGGATCGTCGGCCGAAGCCGTGCGGGCGCCGCACATGCCGGTGCCGGTAGCCCCGTGCTCGTAGATCAGAAAACCGCCGGCCGAAGCCAGTGCCGACCACAACAGTATAGCCGCGCTGCTGACTGCTCCGAACCTGCTCATGCCATCCTCCTTAGCCGGTTCCCGGGGAAAACAACGCCGCCGCAGGCTATCCGGCGGCGGCGTCGTGCTCGGGCAATCTTGCCGTCGGCTTATTCAGACAACTCCGGCACCAGGGCGAAGAAGCAGAAGCCAGACTTGCCGGCCACCTGGGCGGTGTCGAAGGTCATGCCGGTCTTCTCGGCGTGGATGACGGTGAGACCGGCCACCTGGGCGCCGGGAATCACGAACATGCCGGTGACGGCCGTGGCCGTGCCGCTCATGTCGGAAAAGTCGGCGCTGGGGTAGTAGATGGAGCCCAGGTCCACCCAGTTGTCGCCGTCCTGCTTCTTGATGACCGCGCCCTCGACGGGATTACCCGAGGCGTCCACCACCAGGCCCATCACCAGGCCATCGTCGGCGGCGCTGACGTCGGGAAGCTGGTCCAGCGCCCCGATGATGGTGTTGGGCACGGCGAATCCCACGGCGTTGTCGACGCACACCTTCTCGTCGTTGGTGGTCCAGCCCTTGACGCCGGTGCCGGTGGGGAAGAAGGTTCCCCCGGTTCCGTCCATGGGGCTGTCGTCGGTGAGCACCACCGCCCCCAGGGCCACGTTGCTGACATCGTAGCAGCCCAGGTGGAAGACGCCGTTGGCGTCACTGTCGGTCTCGCTCAACAGCTCGGGAGAATCCGAGGTCAGGGCGTCCATGGGGGAGATGGCGGCCACGTGCACCTGGGCCCCCTGGCCGGTGGAAGCGTCCTTGATCATGCCGTCGATGTCGATCTGGATCTGGCCGGCCGGGGCATCGGGGCAGCAGTCACCGGCCGTCTCGCACACGCCCTCGGCGTTGCAGGTGCCCTGGGCGCAGGGGCAGGCTTCGCAGCACTCCTTGCCCTCGCCGCACTTGGCCGGGCAGGTGTCGTTGTTGTCGTCGGAACCGCCGCAGTTGATGAACACCACGCCCAGCAGCAGAGCCATGGCCAGCGATAGAACGATTGTCAGCGTCTTCTTCATTTTCCTCTCTCCTTTCAAAAAAATGACTTTCTTCCCCGATCAACGGCCTAATCTAAGGGTTTTATGACACGCTTGTCAACAACTACCGCTGCGACGAGGATCAACGGCCGAAGATGAACCTGGGCTTGACCAGGGAGATGACCGTGGGCAGCAACACCAGCCCCCCCAGCATCGACATCACCATCCAGAAGGCCAGCAGCAAGCCCATGTCGGCCTGGAAGCGCAGGAAGGAAAACGCCCAGAAGATGACCCCGAAGACCATGGTGCTGGCGGTGAACAGTACCGCCTTGCCGGCAGTGGTCAGGGCCACGCGGATGGAACCGGCCACGTCACCGCTGCGGGCGAACTCCTCGCGGATGCGTTCGACGATGTACAGGCCGTAATCGACCCCCAACCCCACCCCCAGGGCCACCACCGGCAGGGCGTTGACGTCCAGGCCGATGTGGCGCGCCCCCATCAGGGCGTAGGTCAGGTAGTTGGAGACCAGCAGGGGCAGCAGGAACAGCAAACCCGCCACCAGCGAACGGTAGGCCAGCGAGCACAGCAACAGGATTATCCCGAAGGCCAGGACCGTCACCGTGGCCTGGTGCCGGGCCACCTCCTCGTTGATGGCCGCCAGCAGGCCGCCGTAGCCACCGGCCAGGCGCAGGCGGGCTCCCTTGACGGGATGCTCGTCGATGAACTGGCGGGCGTGCGCCACCACCCGGCGCAGGGTCTCGCCCCGGTGATCCTTCAGGTAGGCGGTGATGTTGGCGTTCTGGCTGTCGATGGTGACGTAGCGTACCAGGTCACCCGGCTCCGAGGAACTGTAGATCATCTCCAGGAAGAAGCCCGACTCCCGGGGATCGTTGGGTATCAGCTCCCAGCGGGGATCGGAGCCGTGCAGTATGGAGATTATGCCCGGCAGCAGGTCCACCAGCGAGGAGGTGGAACCCACCTCGGGTATCGACTCCAGGTGTCGTTGAAAGGCCTCCATCATCCGCAGCACCGCGGGGTTCTTGATGGCATCGCGGCTTTCGCCCTCGACCACCACGGTGAACTCCTCGGTGTTACGGAAGCGGGAAGCGATGCGCTGGGTGTCGCGGTTGTAGCGGGAGTCCGGCCACAACATGGGGGTGCCGGGGTGGACGTCACCGATGACCAACCGGCTGGCGAACACGAATCCCACCGCGAACAGGATCCCGGCCAGGCCCAGCACTACCCAGCGCCGGCGGCCCAGGCACCAGGTGGACACCACGCCCAGCAGGCGTTCGCTGGCGGAGCGACGCCGGCGCCGGCCCAGGGCGGACACCGGCAGGAAGGAAAGCAGCACCGGGTTGAAGATGAGATCGCTGACGATGATCGACAGCACCCAGAAGCCGCCCATCAGGGCCAGCTTCCGCAGCAGGGGAATGGGCGTGGTCAGTACCAGCAGCACCCCGGCGGCATCGGTGACGATGCCCAGCAGGCCGGGTTTGAACAGGCCGTTAAAGGTGGCCCGGGCGGCCTCGACCTTGTCACCGCTGGCGGCCAGTTCCTCGGTGAAGCGCTCGATGAGCTGCACCGAGTGCGACAGCGCCCGGGCCGAGATGATGAAGGGCACGACGATGACCAGCGGATCGAAGTTCAACCCCAGCAGGCCCAGGAAGCCGAGCCCCCACACCGCCGACAACAGGGCCGTCAGCACCGGCACGGTAACCCGCCAGAAATCCCGGAAGTAGAGGAACAACACCAGCAGGATCGACAGCGCCGTGGCCGTAAACAGCCATAGTAGCTGCCCGTACTGGTTCATTATCGTTCCCAGCAGGATGGGCCGGCCGATGACCTGCAGCTCGGTGTTGTCGTCAACTTCCCGGGAGACGATCTGCTCGATGCGCCGGTAGACCTGCAGGGGATCGAGATCCTTCTCGAAGAATCCGGCCACGATGAGAGTGGCCTTGTCGTCCAACGATACCAGGGTACCGTGAATGCGGCGGTTGGCGTGGACCCGCCGGCGCAGGTTTTCGATACCGACTTGCGTCCGGGGCACCTCGGGCCACATCACCGGCACCGCCCGGAAGCCACGCTCGGCATCCACCTTGAGTTCCTTGACCTTGCGCTGGGCCAGCGACAGCACCTGGTAGTTGTTCACCCCCGGGATCAGTTCCAGCTCCTTGGTGATGCGACGGATCTTTTCCAGTACCGGAAGGTTGAAGATGGTTCCCTGCTTGACCTCCAGCTGAATGACCACCCGGCTGGCTCCGCCGAAGACGTCGCTGTACTTCTTGAAGGTCTCCACGTAGGGATGGCTGGAGGGAAACAGATCGATGGTAGGACTCTCGATGCGCACCCGGGGGATCTGCCAGGCGAAGAATGCCGTCGCCGCCAGCACCAGTACCATCACCAACAGGCGATGGCCCATTATCCAGGCCCCGAGTTTCTTGGTCACCGTGTTCTATCTCCCGGT
>QMME01000003.1 GCA_003647095.1 Deltaproteobacteria bacterium | reverse complement strand
TACCTGGTGGTGCGCGAGAGCATGCCGCTGCCCTCGGTATGCGGGCTGGTATGCTTCCATCCCTGCGAGAGCCGCTGTCGCCGGGGTTCCCTGGACGAACCCATCGCCATCCGGGCGCTCAAGGGAGCCGCCGTCAAGTACGGTGCCCGGGCCGAGGCTCGCACCGGCAAGCCGGCGCCGCGGACCGGCAAGAAGGTGGCGGTGGTGGGCTCGGGTCCGGCCGGCCTGACCGCCGCCTATTACCTGTCCAAGGTCTGCGGTCACCAGGTGACGGTTTTCGAGCAGTTCGAGAAGCTGGGTGGCATGCTGCGCTACGGCATTCCCCGCTACCGCCTCGGCGCCGAGGACCTGGACCGCGACATCGCCATCGTGCGCCGGGCCGGGGTGAAGTTCAAGACCCGAACCCGGGTGGAGTCGAGCAGCAAACTCCTCAAGCAGGGTTTCGATGCCGTGTTCCTGTCGCTGGGGGCCCACCAAGGCCTGTCGCTGCGCATGCCCGGAGAAAAATCTCCCGGGGTCACCGACTGCGTGCAGTTCCTGCGCGAGGTGTCGCGGGGCAAGCGCCCGCGCCTGGGCCAGGAGGTGGTAGTGATCGGCGGCGGCAACTCGGCCATCGATGCCGCCCGCACCACCCGGCGCCTGGGTGCCCGGGTCACCATTCTCTACCGGCGCACCCGGGCCGAGATGCCCGCCGATCCCCACGAGATTGGCGATGCCCTGGAAGAAGGGGTGGTGCTCGAACAACTGGTGCTGCCGGTAGCCGCCAGGCGCCGCCGGGGCAGGCTGGAAATTACCTGCCAGCGCATGGAGCTCGGCCCCATGGATGACAGCGGACGGCGCCGGCCGGTACCCATCGCGGGCAGCGACTTCACCGTCACCGCCGACACCCTGCTGGCCGCCATCGGCCAGCAGCCGGAGATACCGAAGCGACTGGGGGTGGAGGTGGGCCGGGCCAATCGCATCGCAGTGAACGATGAAATGGTCACCTCGCACCCGGGAGTGTTCGCCGCCGGGGACGCCGTTTCCGGCCCGGCCTCGGTGGTAGAAGCCATCGGCGCCGCCCGCCGGGCGGCCCGGGCCATAGACATCTACCTGGGCGGCAGCGGCGATATCGATGAGGTGTTCACCGGACCCGAGGATCTCGACAACTTGCCGGCCATAGCTTCCTCGGGCAAGGCATCCCGGCGAGTACCCGTTCCCGTCCGGCCAGTGAAATCCCTGAGCGGCGATTTTCTGCCGGTGGAAAAAGGTTACACCAAGCAGGCAGCGGTGCAGGAAGCACGGCGTTGCCTGCGCTGCGATCTGGAGGATTGAACCATGTCCACCATCAAGCTCTTCATAGACGGCAAGGAGGTCGAGGTGGAGCGGGGCACCACCATCCTCAAGGCCGCCGGTCAGGCCGGGGTGCGCATTCCCACCCTGTGCCACCACCCCGACCTGGAACCTTACGGCGGCTGCCGGTTGTGCATCGTCAAGGTCGAGGGCATGCGCGGCATGCCCCCGTCGTGTATCACCGAGGTGGCCGAGGGAATGAAGGTCACCACCGAGGACGACGAGATCCTGGCGGCACGGCGCACCGTGCTCAGGCTGCTGCTGGCCGATCACACCTACGACTGCCTGCGCTGCCGGGCCAACCTCGACTGCGAGCTGCAGAAGCTCACCGAGGAGCTGGGCGTGCGCGAGCACGGTCTCATCCCGGTGCTGCGCGAGAGCACCATCGATGAATCCAACCCGTTGTTCGTGCGTGACATGAACCGCTGCGTGCGCTGCGCCCGTTGCATTCGCACCTGCCAGGAGATCATCGGCCTGGGGGCCATAGACTTCCTGGGCCGCGGTCACGCCGTGGAGGTGGGACCGTTCGCCAACCAGCCCATCGCCGAGAGCATCTGCGAATCCTGCGGCGAGTGCGTGGTGCATTGTCCCACCGGGGCGCTGAGCTTCCGCGAGCAACCACCCCGCCCGGACAGGAAAGAGACGGTCATCTGCCCCTACTGCGGCACCGGTTGCAGCATCGAGCTTCACGTTCGGCGGGATCGTGTCGTGGCCGCTTCCGGCGACCGCCACAGCGAGGTCAACCGGGGCCTGCTGTGCCTGAAGGGCCGCTTCGGCTCGTTTCCTTACCTGCACGACCCGGAGCGACTCACCCGCCCGCTGGTGCGCAAGCGGGGTGAGCTGGTGGAATGCGACTGGGACGAGGCGCTCGATCTGGTGGCACAGAAGTTCCGCCAGCACCGGGGCGAGGCCTTCGCCGCCTTTTCCTCGGCCAAGGTGGCCAACGAAGACAACTACCTGATGCAGAAGTTTTCCCGGGAGGTGCAGGGGTCGAACAGCGTCGACCACTGCGCCCGGCTCTGACACAGCTCCACGGTCGCCGGTCTGGCGGCCACGTTTGGAAGCGGTGCCATGACCAATCCCATCGCCGACTTCGGCAAGGCGCGGACACTCCTGGTCACCGGCTCCAACACCAGCGAGAACCATCCCATCATCGCCCACCACATGCGCCGGGCCATACGCCGGGGCACCAAGCTGCTGCTGCTCGAGCCGCGCGACATCCCCCTGGCGGGGCTGGCCACGGTGTGGCTGCGCCACCGGCCGGGTACCGACGTCGCCGTGCTCAACGCCATGATGAACGTCATCGTCTCCGAGGACCTGCACGACCACCAGTACATCCAGGAGCGCACCGAGGGGTTCGAGGAATTCCGGCGGGTGATCGAGCAGTATTCGCCGCAGCGGGCCCAGGAGATTTCCGGGGTGTCGGCGGACGATATCGTTCTGGCGGCCCGCATCTACGCCAGCGAGCGTCCCTCCTCGATCGCCTACGCCATGGGCATCACCCAGCACGTAACCGGCACCGACAACGTGAAATCGCTGGCCAACCTGGCCATGCTGTGTGGCAACGTGGGCGTGGAAGGCGGGGGGGTCAACCCCCTGCGCGGCCAGAACAACGTGCAGGGTGCCTGTGACATGGGAGCGCTGCCCAACGTCTTTTCCGGCTACCAGCAGGTGGCCGACCTGGCCGCCCGCCAGAAGATGTCCCAGGCCTGGGGTGTCCCCTTCGAGTCGCTCCCCGACAAGCCCGGCCTGACCATCACCGAGATCCTCGATGGTGCGGAAAGCGGGCAAGTGAAGGCGCTCTACATCATGGGCGAAAATCCCATGCTTTCCGACCCCGACAGTGGTCACGTGGAGAAGGCATTGGGCCATCTCGATTTCCTGGTGGTGCAGGACATCTTTCTCACCGAAACGGCCCGCCTGGCAGACGTGGTGTTGCCGGCGGCGGCCTACGCCGAGCGCGAGGGTACCTACACCAACACCGAGCGCCGCGTGCAACTCAGCCGCCAGGCGGTGCCCCCTCCGGGACAGGCCCGCCCCGACTGGCAGATCATCAGCGAACTGGCCAGGCGCCTGGACCACGGCTGGAACTACAGTTCCGCCGAGGAGATCTTCACCGAGCTGGCGGTGGTCACCCCCCAGTATCGTGGTATCACCTACGAGCGCCTGCGCCAGGGAGAGCAGCTATGCTGGCCCTGCCCGACCCCGGGCCATCCCGGCACCCCCATATTGCACGTGGGGCGCTTCGCCCGCGGCCTGGGCAAGTTCCACGCCATCGAGTACCTGCCCCCGGCGGAACTGCCCGACAAGAAGTATCCCTTGCTGCTTACCACCGGCAGGGTGCTGCAACACTTCCACACCGGCACCATGACGCGCAAGGCGGCCGGCCTCGAAGCGCTGGCGCCGCGTCCCTTCATCGAGGTCAACCCGGCCGATGCCCGCCGCCTGGGCATCTCCGGCTCGGCACCGGTACGGGTTATCTCCCGGCGCGGCCAGATCGAACTCGAGGCCCGCATCGACGAGCGGGTTGATTGCGGAGTGGTATTCATTCCTTTCCATTACTTCGAGGCGGCCGCCAACCGGCTCACCAACACCGCGCTGGACCCGGTGGCCAAGATCCCCGAGTTCAAGGTGTGCGCGGTGCGCCTGGAACGAGCCGGATGAGAAAACACCCCCCGCCCGTGGAGGCGGGGGGCAGGAAAGGGGAAGGTGCTCGCCCTAGATGCAGTCGTAGTAGCCCTTCTGGTAGTTCCAGCCGCAACTGGCGCCGTGTGAACCGCAGTCGATGGAATTGACCTGGTCGTTTTCGCACCAGATGACCGTGTCGCCCTCGCAGCGACCCTGCCAGGTCTCGCCGTTGCAAGGGTCCGCGGGCTGCTCGGGCTGCTGATCGGGCTGCTGGGCAGCCGTTATGCAGCCATAGTAGCCGTACTGGTCGGACCAGCCGCAGACCTTGCCGGAAGCAGCGCAATCCTGGGTGTTGACCTGGTCGTTTTCACACCAGATGACGCTGTCGCCGTCGCAGCGACCCTCGTAGGTTTCACCGTTGCAGGGATCGGCGGGCTGGTCGGGAGGTTGATCGGGTGGTTCATCCGGTTGCTGCGGGGCGGCGACACAACCATAGTAGCCGTACTGGTCGGACCAGCCGCAGACCTTGCCGGAAGCAGCGCAGTCCTGGGTGTTTACCTGGTCGTTTTCGCACCAGACCACGGTGTCGCCGTCGCAGCGACCCTCGTAGGTCTCGCCGTTGCAGGGATCGGCGGGCTGGTCGGGCTGTGTGCTGCCACCGGTCTCACCGACGAAGTCCAGGTAGGCATCGACGCGGGTATCGACACCGTAGGAATTGCAGTACTGGTCGCCGTAGGAGGTAACCCCGGCCACCAGGTAGTCGCCCGAGGAGGTCTTGAGGAAGGCGGGTCCACCGGAGTCTCCGTTGCAAGTGTTCTTGTCGGGATTCTCGTAGGAAAACGTGGAGGTGGAGACACCGGTGATGTCCATCCACACCGCCCGCTTGATACCGGCGCCGGTCTGGTTGTAGCCGTTGTTGACACCGTAGCCGACGAAGAACAGGCTGGTGCCCTTCCACGAGTTCATGCTGGCGGTGTTGATACCCAGGGGAGCAATGGGAGCATCCTGCTTGAGAATGACCAGGCCGATATCGTTGGTTATCGAGGAACCGTTGTAGTACGGGTGTGCCTGTATGGAAGCAGCGTCGATGACGTACTGGGCCTGGTCGATGCGCGGGCCGATGACGAACTGCATGCGCGAGGCACTGAAGCCCGAGACACAGTGGCCGGCGGTGAGCACCTTGCGCGGGGCAATCAGGGTACCGGTGCAGTGCATGTTGCCGTTGTAGACCAGGGCTCCCACCGCGGGCAGGCCCTCGTAAACCGAGCCACCCACTATCTTGTTGTCCTGGCGGCTGAAGGAATCATCGGCCGTCGGAGAAATGTCCTCGATGCTGCCGGGCGAACACGCCGCCACCAGACCGGCCACCGCCAGAATCGAAATGATTTTACGCATGTCCTTCCTCCTATGCTAGCGTCCGCCTTCACCGGGTGCATATGCCGTGCCAAAATCGCGCATAATACCGGTGCTCGACAACTCCTTGATATATAGAAACATATGTCACTGCACGTCCTGACGCACCGCGCATTATTGTGTTCTATGTGACAATACGTCACAGGTATTGCATGCCCGGAATCGGCCACTTGACCAAAACACTCTTCAAAATCACACTGTTAGCAGGTGGATGGGAAAAATATTGCGAGATCAGAAACTACAGTTACCACCACATGTAGGTCATAACGTTTCGGTTTATACAACCGGTTGCCTGGTCAGGATACTCTTTCCAGCAGGTGGGCGGTCAGGCGTTCGATGACCTCCGATTCCGGACCGCCTGCAAAACTTCCCAACTCCTCGGAGACCTTGCCGCAGAAGTCCCGGGCCATTTCCATGGAACGGTCGATGGCGTCGGAAGCGATTACCCGCTCGACGATGTGCAGGCACTGCTCGGGGCCTGGCTCGCCGCGGGCCAGTTCCTCCACGCATTCGAACAGGGACGAATCCCGCTCGCAGGCGAACAACAACGGCAGGGTCACCTTGCCCTGCTGCAGGTCGTTGGCCAGGTCCTTGCCGCTTCTCTCCGGCCCGGAGGTGTAGTCGAGCACGTCGTCGGTCACTTGAAAGGCCATGCCGAAGAACTTGCCCAACCGGGCCGCCGCCTCCACCTGCGACTCTTTCGCCCCAGCCTGGCAGGCCCCGGCCCGGCAGCACCAGGAAAACAGGCCTGCCGTCTTGCCGGAGATGATCTGCTCGTAACCGGGCATGTTCAGGGTCATCCGCCCGGAACGCACCAGCTGCAGGACCTCTCCTTCGGCCATCGAGGTAATGGTGGAACACAGGTGCTCGAGCAAGTGCCGGGAGCCGTGTTCCACCACCAGTTTCAGCGCCCGGGCCATGAGAAAATCTCCTACCAGCACACTGGCGGAATTTCCGTACACCCGGGGCGCCGCCGGCACCCCGCGGCGCACGTGCCCGCGATCCACCACGTCGTCGTGCAACAGCGAGGCATTGTGGAACAGTTCCGTGGCGGCGGCCAGCTCGACATCGTCTTCCGCGTGGCCACCGGCCAGGCGACAGACCAGCAGCGATAGGGTGGGGCGGATACGCTTGCCCCCGGAATCCACCAGGTGACGCGCCACTTCGGGAACCAGTTGTACTGCCGACGAGGTGCTCTGTTCAATCTGCCGCTCGACCAGCTGCAGCGCTGGTGCCACCAGTCGCTGGGCGTCGGCGAGTGGGCTGACATCCACGGCCCGGGCTGTTAGCAGCGCATCGCTCATGATCTCGTCGGATCCTTCCTTCCCGGTGCCGGTGAGTCGAGGACTCCGGGTTTCGGACCATTTGTAGCCAGGTTACCCGGTTAGCGCCACCCGGGCAACTACCAGCGGCATGCCTGTGTACCATCGCCGCCGTTGCCCTGTCAATCGTTGCTCTCCACCAGAAGTTTTCTTGGTTGACGAGTCGTTTTCCGATCTAGGACAATGCCTCACTCACTGGCGGCTGGAGGCAACCATGGAAAAGCTCTACCAGAAGATGCTTCACATCGCCGGGAACCTGTGGTGGTCCTGGCAACCCGAGTTCATAGATATCCTGCGTGAACTCGACGAGGAGCTGTGGCGGCGCTGCAACCACAACGCCCTGGCCTTCCTGCGTGAAAGCGGACCCGGACGGCTCGAGGAGCGGGCCCGGGAACTGGCCATCGAGAGTCGCGTCATCTATGCCTACCATCGTTTACAGGAATACCTCGATGCCCGCCGCGGCTGGGGCCGCATCCATGCCGGGCCCCTGCGGGTGCGCCCGGTGGCGTATTTCTGCGCCGAGTTCGGGCTGCACGAGTCGCTGCCCCTGTACTCGGGCGGCCTGGGGGTACTGGCCGGAGATCACCTCAAGGCGGCCTCGGACCTGGGCGTTCCCATGGTGGGAGTAGGACTGTTCTACGACCAGGGCTACTTCCGGCAGCGGATAGATCTCGACGGCTGGCAACAGGAACAGTACGAAACCGCCGACCTGGCCTCCCTGCCCCTGCGGCCCGCCCGCGGAACGGACGGCCAGCCGGTGCAGGTGCGCGTCGACACCCTCGACGGACCCCTTTTCTCCAGCGTGCTCGAGGCGCGGGTGGGTCGTAACCGCCTGCTGCTGCTCGATCCGCGAACCGAGGACAACGTCGCCGCCGACCAGGCACTGGCCACCCACCTGGAACGCCTCTACGGAGGTGACCAGCGGGTACGCATCCGCCAGGAAATCCTGCTCGGCGTCGGCGGCATGCGGGCACTCGAGGCCCTGGGTATCAAGCCCGGCGTCATTCACCTGAACGAGGGTCACTGCGCCTTCGCCGCCCTGGAAGCGGCCCGCCGGCTCATGAGCGAGCAGGAAACATCCTTCGAGGTGGCGGCCCGGCAGGTGGCCGAGAGCACCGTGTTCACCACCCACACCCCCGTCGAGGCCGGGCACGATCGCTTCCCGGCAGACCTGGTGGAGCAGAACCTGGGTCGCCTGCGGCAGAGGCTCAACATCGACGAAAAGCAGTTCCTGGGCCTGGGGCGCAGCGATCCCGACGACCAGCGGGAACCGTTCTGCATGACGGTGCTGGCGCTGAAGATGTCACAGCGGGCCAACGGGGTGTCGGCCATCCACGGCGGGGTGAGCCGGCGCATGTGGCAATCGCTTTGGCCGGGCAGAGCCGTCCACGAGGTGCCCATCGGTCACATCACCAACGGGGTGCACGTGGCTTCCTGGCTGGCACCGCAGATGCGCCGCCTGTATGAACGGCATCTGGGTCGCGACTGGCTCGAACGCATTCGTCGCCCCCAGGTATGGCAGGAAGTGCTGGATATCGATGACGGTGAACTGTGGGAGACCCACCGGGTCCTGAAGGGCCGCCTCATCGATTTCGTCCGGCGACGCCTGGTACGACAGGCCCTGCGCCGGGGAGAGGACGAGCAGGAAGCCCGCCAGCGGGCCGGCCTGCTCAATCCCGACGCCCTGACCATAGGCTTCGCCCGACGCTTCGCCCTTTACAAGCGTGCCAACCTGCTGCTGGACAATGAGGAGTGGCTGGTCCGGCTGCTGGGAGACGAGCAGCGGCCGGTGCAGATTCTCTACGCCGGCAAGGCCCACCCCCGGGACGAGCGGGGCAAGGAGATCATCAAGCGTATCTTCCACCTCAGCCGCCGGTCGGAACTGCGGGGCCGGATGGTGCTGGTGGAGGATTACGACATCAACGTGGCCAGGCACCTGGTACAGGGTGTGGACCTGTGGCTGAACAACCCGCGTCGTCCGCTCGAAGCCTGCGGCACCAGCGGCCAGAAAGTCGTCCTCAACGGCGGCCTGAACTGCTCCACCCTGGATGGCTGGTGGGCCGAGGCTTATGACGGCGAGAACGGTTTTGCCATCGGCGACGGTTCGCTGCATAGCGATCCCGCCGTGCAGGACGCCCGCGAGGGGGAACAGTTGCGCCGGGTGCTGCAAGAGCAAGTCGTACCCCTGTTCTACCAGCGTGACGAGGCCGGTCTGCCCATCGCCTGGCTGGCGCGCATGAAACACGCCCTGGCCAGCCTGGCCTGGCGCTACAACGCCGCCCGCATGGTGGTGGACTATACCCAGATGTGCTACTTGCCTGCCGCCGGAGCCTCCACCGCAACCTTGAGCGACGAAAGCGATCTCGATCTTCCCAGCGTGGTGCGCTGGTTACGCCAGCAGCATCATTGAGTGCCGTCGGGCAAGACTATTTCCACACGTTCGGCCTGATCGATAAGGTGACACAGCCGGCGGAATTCCTGGTAGCGCTCGCGGGGTATGCGCCGGGGCTTGATCACCAGCCGGCGCTGGCATTCCAGGACTCCTTCCTTCTCGGAACATGACTGGGAGAAGCCGACGAGGTCGTTGTCGATGTTCACCGGTGGGGGCAGTACCAGCGGCCTCACCCGGGGTGGCAAGTGCAGCTTCACCCGCAATATTCTTTCCGCCCGGTAGGGCAGGAACACGTCCCCGTGGCGTTCCGGCCGCGGAGTCATGCGCTCCACCAGCTTGTCGAACCAGAAAAGATTGAGTCGTAGTTGCTTGCCTTCGCGGCGAGCCCGGCCGGGCAGGAGCAAGCGGTAATCTATCCCGGCCTGTTTTCCCAGGTCGTCAATGCCCCGGTAGTGGTCGCCGGACAGGGAAGCCCCCGGGAAACGAACGTTGAGCAGTCCGGCCATGAACTCGCGGCGCTTGCCTTCCACGTTCAGGTGCGATCGGAACCAGGCCGCCAACCAGCCGCTCCAGCTCTCGCGCACCTGCATGACCAGGTCGTCACCCTCCAGGGAGGCGTCGGCGGTAAACAGCAGCTGCGAGGCGGAAGGCGGAAGCACCGGGGTGTCGACCAGGCGGTAGCCCTGGCCCTCCAGGACCAGGGCGCGTACCCCCTGGTCGCGTTCCGGCAAGTGCAGGAAATGGTTGTACTCGGCGGTGGTATCGAGAAACAGCTCGTGCTCGATGCCCGGCTGGGCGGGCAGGTAGGCGATGACGTGGTTGGTCTGGGCGTGTGGCACCTGCCAGAAAACGGGACCGCGATCCACTGTACGGATACCGGCGTAGGCGGCCTCGATACCCACCAGGCGCAACATGGCGATCAACAGCGTGGCCTTGTCCTTGCAGTCGCCGAAGCGGTTTTCGAAAACATTGATGGCCTTGTTGGGCTTCTTGCCGAAGATACCCACGTCGTGATTGAGATAGCGGATCTTCCGGGCCACGAAACCGTACAGCGCCTCCACCTTCGCCAGGACGCTACCGGCATCGGCCACCAGCTTCTCGGTCTGTTCACGGATGGCCTGGTCCGATTCGAACTGATCGACGATAAGGCTGTTCTGCCAGCGGGCCAGTTCCTTCCAGGAGGGTACCGTGGTCAGCAGCACCATGGCGCGGCGTTCGCGTTCCGGAACCGCCAACGGCTCGGCGTGCAACATGGGCATGTCACGGGCGGTAAAGACGTCTACCCGTTCGGCCCCCAGCGACTGGCGCCGGTGTTCGATGCCCTGGCCGCGTACGAGGATCTGCACCTGCTTTCCCGGGGGAGTAACCACCACCCAGCGGGGTCGCAAGGAGGGGAAGCGCCCCTGGAAGTTGAACTGCATGGCGAAGTGATCCTGCATCCAGGACAGGGAAGCCGATTCGTATTGGTAGGCCACGTGAATCACCACGCCCGGCTCCAGCGAGGGGAAGTAGATGGCTCCGCGCCTTACCGCTGTCGCCTCGCGGCGACTGCCATCGGGCAAGATGGTCTCCGCCACCTCCAGCCGAAAGGAGGGACCGCTGGGAACGGCGAAGCGATTGAAGCGAGCCCGGGCGCTGGCCGTGCGCACCAGGTAGGCCTGGTGTACCAGGTGGTGCGCCGAGCCGTCGGCAAAGACATGGGTGACCTCGTCGTCGAGCAGGAACACCGCCTCGGCCTCTGGATAGGCCGACAGTGGAGGCAATCGTGTCAGTATCTGCTGAACCTGGTCGGCACCGAGACCGTAACGTTCGAAGGCCGGGTCCTGGCGATCCTCGAGAAAGTCCACGTAGTCGCGCAGGAAGCTGGCCTCGGGCTTCAGCTCCAAGGCCCGCTGGAAGGCCTGCAGGGCTAGCCGGCGCCGGCCGTGGCGATCATGCAGCTGGCCCAGCAGGCGATAGACGCGCCAGTCGTCCGGGCTCAAGCGGAGCAAGCGCTCAAGCTGTTTCCTGGCCGCCGGTTCCCGCCCCACCGCCAGCAGCACCCGGGCCCGAAGCAGGCGCGTATTCAGGGAACAGGGGAAGGCCCGTGCCTGGCGATCCAGCAATTGCAGGGCGCGCCCGTTGTCCCCGCGCTGCCGGGCCAGCCGTACCAGTGCGTTGTAGGCAGCAGGCAGGTCGGGACGAAGGGCCAGCACCTTTCTCCTGGACCGCAAGACCAGCCGTCGCAGGTCCAGAGTACCAGCCACCTCGGCCAACAGGCGCCAGGAATCATCGTCGTCGGGCCGGTGTTGCAACCGGCGCTCCAGCCGTTGCCGGGCCGGCACGGCAAACCCGCGCTCCACCAGCAGGCGGGTCCAGAGGCGAGCAGCGTCTCCCTCGCCATCCAGTTCCAACCTGGAACGGCGCAACAGGCGCATGGCCCGCTGGTAACGACCACGCGAACTCTCGTAGGCGGCTCGTGCCAGAAGCAAGCCGGGGACGGTGGCAGCACAGGTCGTTTGATCCAACGCCTTGAGCGCCAGGCTGTCGCGACCGGCCGCCTGCTGTGCCCGGTGGGAAAGCAGGGCCAGCAGGGGACGGCATCCCGAGGATGTCGCCGCCAGGCGGTCGAGCCGGTCTGCGGCACGCCGGTAGAATCCCTGCTCGATCTGCCAGCGCGCCAGCAGGCGTTGCAACCAGGAACCCCGCCCCTTCAGCTGCTGCTCGAGCACGTCCGCCAGTTGCCGGGGAGGAACGGGGCGAGACTGCCGGTCTGCGCCGCTGGCCACCCGCTGCAGCTTGTTCGTGGCCGGCAGCCGCAGGGGACGGCCCCGGGGATCGGTCAGGCGCAATCGCAGCAACCAGGGACCGTTGCGCTGGCAGACCTTGACCAGCAAGCGGTTCCAGCCCCGGCGCAGGCCGGCGGAGACTGCCAGCTGGTCGAATCCCGCCCTTTCAACATCGTCCGAGGACAACAGCAGCCGGCCGTTCAGCCAGACCTTGACCGCCCGCCCCACTCCCAGGCGCAGTACCGCCGGCATGGCCCGGGGACTCGACAGGTGGCTGGCCAGGTAGGCACAGCTCCAGCTGTCGGGATCGAGCAACGCCGACAGGTTGACCGAGCCATCGTAGTCGAGGCGCTCCACCGGCCGGAACTTCACTCGCTGCAGCTTGCCGGCGAACTCCCGCCGGTAATCGAGCGGCTCTCGTTCCGGCCCGTAGGGGGTGTCGAAGCCGGAGTTCTGGTCGTTGGCAAAGGGGCCGACCACCATCCACTCGGAGACGAAGCCCAGCCGGGCGAACTCCTGCCGGGCCCGATCGAAGCGTCCCAGTCTTCGCAGCAACCGCCCCAGCAGCCAGCGGGCCCGGGCCCGCACCAGCGGATGGGTCCCGGGAGCGGAGACGGCCCGGCGCAGTACATCCCGCAGGCGCTCTGCCTGCCGGCGCCCCGACAGCAGGGCAAAGGCGCGTTGCAAGGCCAGGGCGTCGGCCGGGTGAGCGTAGTCGCCGGCCGCTTGCAGGAAAGAGCCGAAGGCGCGCTCGCTGCGACCCAGCAGGACGTCCGACCAGGCCAGCCACCACCAGGCCTCCCGGAGGCGGGGCTCCAGACCGGCAGCCCGGGCAAACAGCGACCGGGCCGCCGGCAGCCGCCCCGGCCCCACGAACGACTCGATACCGCGTTCCAACAGCGCTCGCGGCTCGACGGCCGGCAAGGCCGTCGCCCCTTCCGGGCGGGAGGTCGCCGGCCGCAGACACCCCGCTGCCAGCAGCGCCAGCAGCAACGGCAGAAACCGGTACCTCATGGACACCTCCGGAAAATAATGCCGCCGCTCACCCGCGCCGGGTGCTCAGGCCGCTGGCGTCGTGGCTTGAGAAAGTATGAAGATCACTTCTTGACAGGCTGGGGGGCCGGAGCCGCCGGAGCAGCCGCCGGGGCCGCCGCCGGGGCCGCCGCCGGGGCCGCCACCGGGGCCGCCGGGGGCTGGGCTGCCGCCGGGGCAGGGGAAACCGGAGTGGCACCGGCCCGTTCCTTCTGCCAGGAAGCAAGGCCCACGGCCACGGCCTTTTCCACCAGGGGCTTGAGATCGCCATGGTAGGCCAGGGTCACGGTGCCGCCCTTCTGGGTGGCTTCCACCTTGTTGAGCACCTCGGTGATCATCTTCTTGGCGGAGTCGTCCAGTTCCACGGGCAACTCGCCCTTGTCCTGGGGCATGGCCAGGGCCACGCGGGCGGCCATGAGACCCATGTCGATCTGCTGCTTGATCTTCTGCGCCCCCGCTTCGTCACCGAGCATGGTGCCGGCCAGGCCCTTGTCCAGGTCGAAGAAGAAGGCCCCGCCGCGCAGCTTCATGCCCGGAGGAGTACCGGGCAGGTCGCCGGTGAGCAGGTAGAAGCGCAGCTGGTCGAGATCGCTTTCCATGCCGGCGAGTTCGCCCAGGAGCTTGGCCCGATCGCCGTCGGCCAGTTTCTTGGCCTTGCCGCTCTGGGCGTCGAGAACCTTCTTGACCATCTCCACGCTGGGTGCGCCGACGATGCCCTTGCCGGCGATCTCGGCGTAGTGCACGTGCTGGGGCATGCTGTAGATGGTCACACCGTTGTGATCGGCCTCTTTCTTGCCCTTGAGGGCCTTGGCCTCGATGCCCTCGGCAAAGAAGGCCATCTTTTCGTCGCTGCCGGCGTAACCCACGAAGATCACCCGGCCCAGCTTGTTGAGGTCGATGCCGGTCATCTGCATGGCCTGCTGCAGCAGGGTCTCGATGGGGGGAATCTGGTCCTTCAACTCCGCGGGAACCAGCTTGGGTGCCACGCCCTTGACGTAGTCCATGACCGACTTGGCATCCAGCACCCCCACGATGTCGGCATCGGCCGGCACCATGGAAAACTCGCCGGGAGCACCGGCCTTCTTGGAGCAACCCGCCAGCAGCAACAGGGACACCGCGCCAGCCAGTAGAATTGCCTTTTTCATGAATCCTCCCTTCTGGGGTTATCACTCAGGGGGAAAATGGTAGGCCGGTCTGCCGCGCCGAGTCAACCCAATATTTACCGGGCGGCAACGGCGAGGCGGACCGGTGGCGGGGGCGTGGTGCCCCGTCCGGCGGATCGCCCCCTCAGCTGAAATCACGGTAAGTCTCGGCCATGCGGCGCAGGCGATCGGCCACCAGGCGATTGAGGGTACCCGGCGGATAGACGCCCTTGCGCCCCGGCCGGCCCGCCCGCACCCCGGTCAGCAACTCCATTCCCTCGTCGACGGTGGCGGCCGCCCAGACGTGGAAGCGGCCTCGCCGCACGGCCTCGACGACTTCGTGGCGCAGCATCAGGTTGTGCAGGTTGCCCCGGGGGATGATCACCCCGTGACTTCCATCCAGCCCGCGGGCCTGGCAGATGTCGAAGAACCCCTCGATCTTCTGGTTCACTCCGCCGATGGGCTGCAGCTGGCCCCGCTGGTTGATCGAACCGGTGACGGCAATGGCCTGCGACAGCGGCACCCGGGCCAGGCTGCTGAGCAGGGCGAAGACCTCGCTGGAGGAGGCACTGTCGCCGTCGATCTCGCTGTAGCTCTGCTCGAAGCATATCCGCGCATCCAGGGTCAGCGGAAAGTCGCGCCCGAACCTCTCGGACAGGAAACCTCCCAGGATGTACACCCCCTTGTCGTGGATGGCGCCCGACAGGCCGGCCTCCCTCTCGATATTGACCACTCCCTGGCGACCCACGCCGGCCGAGGCGGTTATCCGGCAGGGCTTGCCGAAACTGTAGTCTCCCAGGTCGAACACGGCCAGGCCGTTTACCTGGCCCACCCGGCTGCCGCTGGTCGATACCATCACCACGTCCCGCTCGATGTCCTCGCGGTATTTTTCCTCGGCCAGGTTGACACGACGGCGGCGCTGGCTGATGGCCCGGGCGATCTCGGCCCGGGTGATGGTTCGGCGCCCGGCCCGGCGCGCCCAGTAGGTGGCCTCGCGCAGCAGATCCGCCACCACCCGGAAACGGGTGCTCAATTTCTGCTGGTCCTCGGCCTCGCGCATCATCTCCTCGACGAGTTCGGCCACCGCCCGGCGGTTGGGGTGGGCCAGATCTTCTTCCTGTACCACCCGCTGCACGAAGGCCAGGAACTTCTCCAGGGTGGAGGCCCGACACTCCATGACATCATCGAATTCCGCCTTCACCTTGAAGGTCTTCTTGAAATCATCCTCGGCCAGGTAAAGAGCCCGGTAGAGCATGTCGTCGCCCTGGAGAATGATCTTCACGTCCAGGGGGATGGGATCCGGCTTGAGTCCGGTGCTGATCATGGCCATGGGACCCTCGGGGGGACGAATCTCCAGCTGGCCGGTGGAAAGGGCCTGCTTGAGGATCTTCCAGGCTCCCGGCTCCCCGAGCAGATCGTCCGCCTTCAGCAGCAGGAACCCCCCGTTGGCCCGCAGCAGGGATCCGGCCCTGATGCTCATGAAGTCAACCTCCACCCGGCCGGAATCGTCGGTGCTGCGCTCGATGGTGCCCAGCAGGCGGGCCACCGTGGGTGACGGCTCGAACACCACCGGGCAGCCCTTGCGGTGGGCATTGGTAAGCACCACGTTGACCTGCAGGGGAGCGAAGGGATCCACCATCAGTTCGCCGCTGCCGGCACCCTCCTCGCCGTCTTCCAGCCGGCCGGCCAGGGCGGGAATGCGATCCAGCAGAAACTCCTTGACCTCGTCCAGGTAGTCACTCACCGACTCGTTGTGAAACTGCTCCGCCAGTTCCTCGATGAGGTTGTCGATGACCACGCCGCCCACCCGGCGGTCGAGGGCTTCCAGGTCGCTGTTCAACTCGCGGGCCAGCGAACGAGTACGACGCGCCACCTGTTCCATTTCCGAGCGCAGGCGCTGGTGGCGCTTGGCCAACTGGCTGAAGCGCTTGCTACTGAGCTTGCCCTCCGCCTCCTGTTCTTCCAGGACCGGCAGGGGGACCGGCTCGCCATCGACTATCGGCAGTACATCGTGTTCGACCGTTGGTCCACCCTGCATCTCCACCAGGGCGAAGCCCTGGCGCCGGGCCTTGCGCTGGAAGGCCGTTACCAGTTCGTGCTCCTGGCCCTGGTAATCGTTGAGCAGGCGATCGCGTTCCTTGTGGTAGGCTTCCGTGCCCAGGGCCTTGGGCAATTCCCGCTGCAGCGACTTGATCAGCCGCTCCATGCCTTTCTTGAGCCGGGCACCGTCTCCGGGATCCAGTATCAGCAGGCGCGGTCGATCGGGCTCGAGAAAATTCTGCACGTAGGCATAGTCGCGCAGGGGCCGCCGCGGCTGCTTGAACTCGGCCAGTACGTGCCTGGTGGTGGTCATCTTGCCGCTGCCGGAGGGGCCGGACACGAAGACGTTGTAGCCGGGGCTTTCGATGCGCAGTCCCAGTTGCATGGACTCGATGGCCCGTTCCTGGCCAATGATGTGGGTGCGATGCTTGCCGTAGGCCTTGGGGCCGGGAAGCTGGCGGGGGTTGATGCGCCGGCGCAGCCGTTTCGGCGAAATGCGCAGTCTCTTCGAGTTGGTTGCCGATTTCAATTCCATGCATCCTCCCATTACCACGGATACCCCTTGCTTTCCGCACGCTAGCCCGCGGCGGAGCACCTGTCAATGCAACTCAACCCTCCCGGATTTCCCACCTCGGCCAGCAAGATCGAGGAGATGCAAGAAAATGGCCGCAGTCGTAGTGCAACTACGTCGAGGACCATTTTCGCAGCAGCGACGCGGAGATTGCGGCCGAGGCGGGAAATGCCGGGTCTACTGGCACCAGTCGGCCCAGGTCTCCACGGTATCGTTCTTTACCGGAAGGGCCACACCCAGGGCGTAGCGGTTACTGGCTTCGAGACAGCCGGTCCACTTTTCGACCGTTGACCAGTCGCCACGGGTGTACTTGTACTCGAACCACTCACCACGCGGAACCTCGAGACAACCCTCCACGCGACCGCCTTGCCCCACCGGGCCCAGGAACCGCTGCTGCCAGCCGTTCGTGGACAGTGCCAGGTAGATACCCTCCTGGGCGGGCGTTGCCGCGGGAACGGTCACGGAAAAGGGCATGCACACCGTGGGAGATGGCGATTCATCCCCTTCGTAGGTCAGCTCCAGCGTGAATTCAGCCCGGTCTTCGAAAATTACCCACAGGGAGCCATCGTTTTCGTCAAGCCACCAGCCCCGCCCGACACTTTCCAGATCCTCCCTGCTCGACCTTTCCGCGAGAGCCACGGCATCGACAGACACCGCCACCGGGGGTCTGGCCAGGGGACGAACACGAATCACCAGCGGGCGTGTCGGGGGATGGTAGTTTCCCCGCCGGCGGGCCACCAGAGAGGCTCCGCTGGCGGTGCGTAGCAGGCGGTATTCGCTGAGGCAGAATTCGCCACTCCGGTAGGCGGTCGAGTCACCGTCGTCTTCGTAGAGATAAAAAAGCGATTCCTGCCGGTCGGGATACAGCCACAGCTCCAGTCGGTCCAGCGGTGCCTGGTCGCTCCACTGCAACAGCGGCGCCAGCGGCAGGATGGCACCCGAGCGCACGAACACGGGCAAGGCAGCCAGGGAAACCCGCCGGGTAATGGTGGCCGGTCCCTGGTACAGGCGGCCGGAATGCAACTCGTACCACCGCCCCGCGGGCAGATACAGGGTACGGCTCTGGGCCCCCTGTTCCATGATCGGCGCCACCAGCAACCAGGGACCCAGCATGGCCTGATCCTCGATTTCCCAGGTGGCGGAATCGTGCTGGTAGTGAAACAGCAGCGGAGCCAGTACCGGCTCCCCCGTCTGCGCGGACCGCTGAAACAGGGAATACAAGTAGGGCAGCAGCCGGTAGCGCAGGCCGATTGTCGAGCGACTGATGTCCTCGACCTCGACTCCGAAGGCCCAGGGTTCCTGGTCGGGAGCCCCCGTCTGCACGTGGCCGCGGAAGAATGGGCTCAGCGAGCCCAGTTCCAGCCAGCGCGCAAACAGCTCCGGCGTGGCCCCGCCGGAAAACCCCCCGACGTCGCTGCCACAGAAGGCAACCCCGGAAAGCCCCAGAGACAACACGAGCGACAGGCTGGTCCGCAACATGGGCCAACTCGACGGGGTATCCCCGGTCCAGACGGCGGCGTAGCGTTGTATTCCGGCGAATCCCGCCCGGGTGAGGATAAAAGGACGCCGGTCCGGAGCGGCCTGTTCCATTCCCTGACGGGTGGCCTTGGCCATGAGCAGGGCATAGACGTTGTGTACCTCGGCCATGGTAGTAGCTTCCCCCTCGCCCCGGGCCAGGACCTCGTCCGGAACGGTGTATCCGTCTACGGCCCTGAATGACGCCGGTTCGTTCATGTCGATCCACAGGCCCCGCACCCCTGTTCGGATCAGTCTCGGTACCAGCCCGGCCCACCAGTCACGCGCGGCCGGCGAGGAAAAGTCTGGAAACACCGCCTCGCCGGGCCACACCTCGCCCACGAAAACGGATCCGTCGGGACTGTGCAACAAGTGGTCTCCGGCAATCCCCTGCTGGTAAACATCCCAGTCCGGATCGTGCTTCAGGCCGGGGTCGATTATCACCGTGGTCTTGAATCCCCGGGAAGCAAGATCGGCCAGCAGGCCGGCCGGATCGGAAAATCCCGCCGGATCCCACGTAAAGGAACGGAAGCCGTCCATGTAGTCTATATCCAACCAGAGACCATCGGCGGGAATGGCCCGACTGCGAAATTCTTCGGCTACCTGACGAACGCGATCATCCGGCCAGTAGCTCCAGCGACATTGGTGGTATCCCAGTGTCCAGCGCGGTGGCAGAGGCATCCTTCCGGTGAGCCAGGTGTAGCGCTCCAGCACCTGCGCCATTTCCGGCCCGGCCAGTAGAAAGAGGTTCATGTCTCCGCCATCGGCCTCGAGGCGATACTCGCCAGCCACATCACGCGCCAGGTCGATCACCAGCCGATGGCTGTTGTCCAGGAAAACACCGTGGGCCTGTCCCCGGCGTAAGCCGATGAAAAAAGGTATGGATTGGTAGAGGGGATCGCTATCCGGAGTGTAGTCGCCCCCTCCGGCCAGGGGATCGGTGTTGCGGAATACCAGGTGCCGGCCGCGCCGGTCGAGCGGACCGGTCTTTTCGCCCAGGCCATAGACATGCTCCCCCTCCGGGCCCACCACGGAAAGCACCACCCCGCCGGCGTCGGGAAACTGCACCGGCCCGCTGGCCGTGAAGATGTTTTCCAACTCCCCGTCATCAAGACGCTGCCAGGCCCGTACGGCGCCGTCCGCCGAGGCAACGACCTGCAAGGTGTCGTTGGACACCTCTACCTGCCGGCAGTCTTCTGAAAATACTATAGAAACATCCTCATCCCCGGGTTCGGCCACCACCGCCCAGGAAGGTCGCCGTGGGGGCGGACTGCCGGCCGGACGGTAGCGCAACTGCACGATTCCCGGGGAGAAAAACCGCTGGTACACATCGACCGCACCAAGATGAAGCAACAGTGTGCCGGCATCGACGATGTCAACCAGTCCCGGGCAACTTGCGGCATCGTCCACCGGCTTCCAGTCGCCGTCGCTGTCTTCCATACCTCCGTCCCCGCCTTCTCCGCCTTCTCCATCCTGCCGGCCCGCGTCGGTTCCCGACACGAGCGGATGCCGGCAGGCCGTCGGCAACAATCCGGCAAGCAACGCAACTAGCTGAAAAAGCGTAACAAGCACCCGGGCCTGTCCCCGCTTGTTTCGGGCCTGTCGGCGCCTTTTTTTCATGGAGCAGATACTAGCACAAACAACCCTTTCATTGTCACGGCCGGGGAAATATCATGGCGCCGGAATGGAAGGAGGATCCGACAGATGAAAAGAAAACTCGCACTGGCAAGCAGCGTGGCGCTGGCGCTCCTGCTCTGTTCCTGCCGGCAACAGCCTCGAGACTGCCCCTGTGCTGGCCGGGTGCTGCGGGTGGCTTCCACTACCTCGCTGGACAACACCGGCCTGCTCAAGACCATCCTGCCACCGTTCGAGGCCCGCAGCGGCATCTCGGTACAGGTGCTGGCCGTGGGTACCGGCCAGGCGCTGCAACTGGGCCGCAACGGCGACGTCGATGCCGTGCTGGTGCACGATCGCCAGGCCGAGGACGAGTTCGTCGGCGCAGGCTTCGGCATCCACCACGCCACCATCATGTTCAACGACTTCGTGCTGGTGGGTCCACAGGCCGACCCCGCCGCCGTGCGGGGCCGGGATGCCGTGGCGGCACTGGCCCGGATCGCCCGGGCGTCCGCCACTTTCGTCTCCCGCGGTGACCAGTCGGGAACCCACCGGGCCGAGCTGCGCCTGTGGCAGGCGGCGGGGGTACACCCCCGGGGAGGCTGGTATCTGGAGTCCGGTCGCGGCCAGCGTCTCAACCTGAACCTGGCCGACGAGAAGTCTGCCTACTGCCTGACCGACCGGGCCACTTTCCTCAGCGCCGAAGATGCGCTCGACCTGGTGATACTGGTGGAAGGCGATCCCCGGCTGCAAAACCCCTACTCGTTCATGGCCGTAAACCCGGTCAAGCATCCCCAGGCCCACCTGCCCGAGGCACTGGCCCTGCTGGGATGGCTGCAATCTCCCCGGGCCCGCCAGATGATCGCCGGCTTCAAGGTGGGCGGCAGGGTCCTCTTTCACCCCCTGGCCCCCGGCCAGCAACCGCCGGCGCCGGCCGGCAACTCCGTGACGCCGCCTCCTCCGGCGCCGTCCCCGTAACCGGGTCATGATCGCGGAAGGAACCGTCCAGGGAATTTCCCTGCTGCTGCGGCTGGACCCGGAGGTATGGGGTCCGGTGTGGGTGTCGTTGAGCGTGTCGCTTACCTCGACCGGCCTGGCCACCGTGCTGGCCCTGCCGGCCGGGCTGGCCCTGGGTCTGGGGCGCTTTCGCGGCCGCCGGCTGGTGCTGGGACTGGCCAACACCCTGATGGCCCTGCCCACGGTGCTGGTGGGCCTGCTGGTCTACGCGTTTCTGACCCGGCGCGGTCCGCTGGGAGAGCTGAACCTGCTCTACACCCGCGGTGCCATGGTAGTCGGCCAGGTGATCCTGGCCTTTCCCATCATCGTGGGCCTGTGCGCGGCCGCCGTGGAACGGGCCGATCCCCGTATCGGCCACACCGTGCTGGGCCTGGGCGGTGGGCGGCTGCGCGCTGCCCGGGTGGTGGCCCTGGAGATGCGCACCGCCCTGGTGGCCGCCGTGGCCGCCGGTTTCGGGCGGGTGTTCGCCGAGGTGGGTATCTCCATGATGGTGGGTGGCAATATTCGCGGCACCACCCGCAACATCACCACCGGCATCGCCTTCGAGACCGGCAAGGGAGAGTTCGCCCGCGGGGTGGCCCTGGGAGTGGTGCTGCTGGTTGTGGCCCTGGCGGTCAACCTGACCGCCAGCATGTTGCAGAGCCGGCGGGGGGAAAAATGAGCGAACCCTTCCTGTCGATACGGGACCTGCGCGTCCGGCGGGGCGGCCAGCCGGTGTTGCACATCGACGAACTGAGCGTGGGTCGCGGCGAACTGGTCCTGCTCTGCGGTGAGAACGGCAGCGGCAAGAGCACCCTGATCCTGGCAGCGGCCGGCTTGCTCGATCTCGAGGCCGGAACGATCCACCTCCAGGGAAAACCCTTTCACCGGGGGACGGCCCCGGCCCCCATGCAGCTACGCCGGCGCCTGGCCCTGGTGCAGCAAACACCCTACCTGTTCGCCACCTCGGTGCTGCGTAACACCACCTACGGATTGCGCCTGCGCGGGGTGCCGCGCCCGCAACGGCGGCAACGCGCCCGGGCCGTGCTCGAGCAGCTGGGTATCGCCCACCTGGCCGGCCGGCGGGCCGACCGGCTCTCTGTGGGCGAGCAGAAGCTGGTGGCCCTGGCCCGGGCCCTGGTGCTCGACTGCCCGGGACTGCTGCTCGACGAGGTTACCGCCTCGCTCGACGAGGTTGTCCGCGAGCGGGTGCTCGAGCTGATCAGGAACCTGGTCGAACGGCAGGGGGTAAGCATACTCATGGCCAGCCACCTGGAACGGGCTTCGGCCGACCTGCCCGCGCGCCGCGCAGACATTCATGCCGGCCGCCTGCGCCCGCCCGGTACCGGGAGTTGACCACCCCGGCGGAGAATCTCCCGCCCCGACGGCGCTTGTTTCCGGGTCAATCAGGACGGGGGAGATTGTTCCGTATCCGCTGTTATCCGCAAGATGAGATCGCGCAAGGCCCTGATCTTGAACGGCTTGGCGATGAATTCCACCGCCCCCTCGCGCATGGCCTCGGTGGCGGTCTCCACGGTGGCGAAGCCGGTGATGATGATGACCTTGATACCCGGCCACTGGCGCTTGGCAAAGCGCATGACCTCCAACCCGTCCGGCTTGCGCATCTTCAGATCTGTCACCAGCACGTCGAAGCGCTCCCGGGCCAACCGATCCACCACCTGCTGGCTGTCGGTGTAGCTTTCCACCTGGAACCCGGCCTTCTCCAGTGCCGGCTGCAACCGCTCACCGACGATGGGCTCATCGTCGAGCAGGATGACCTTCTTGGCGCTCACGGTGCCACCTTGCCCTTGCGGGAACGAGCCCGGCGTGCGGCCTTGAGTACCAGCTTGGAGAGATCTTCCATGCGAAACGGCTTGGTGACGAACTGGTACACCCCGGAATACTCGGCCTCGCGCGCCGCATCCATGGAAGCATAGCCGGTGATGATGATCATTTCACAGGCGCTCTGGTTCTGGCGCACGAAGTGCACCACGTCCAGGCCGCTGGGCCCCTTCATCTTCAGATCGGTAACCACCACGTCGAACTGCTGGCCGGCCAACCTGTCGATGGCTTGCTGGCTGTCGGTAAAGGTCTCCACGCTGAGACCCTTGCGGGTAAGGTTGTCAGCCACCCTTTCACAGACGATCTCTTCATCGTCCAGCACCAGCACCTTTCCCTTGTCGGCCATTGGCACCTCCCTGGGCTTCAGCCATCCGTGCCCGCCGCCGCGTGGGTGCCACCGGCAGCGGAGAGGAACTTCTCCACGTAGGCCTCAACCAATTCGTCGCTGCGCAAGTATATATCGAGCTGCCTGGTGAAACCCACCAGGCGACCAATCATCTCCAAACTGCCTCGTAGCCGCTCGCCATCGACCATCTTCAGCCTGGCAATCACCAGATCTCCCTTGCTTTCTACCACAAAATCGTAACGCTCGAGAACGCGACGCAGAAACATGGCCCGGCGTGAACGCCTGGCCAACTCGGTCACTCCCCCGGCGAACCTAAAATACACGAAATTCTCGCCGGCGTCATCCGCCAGGCGACAGTTGACCAGGTTGTAGTGATAGCCCAGCTTGAGGTTGAGGCTGAGATAGTGGGTGGAGACTATGGCCACGTTCTGTTCGGGCTGAACCGTCAGAGGCGTGGCCAGGCTGGAAGTGCGCGTGGCACTGGACATGAATCCCCCCAGGTCCATGTCCGCCGGTTCGGTGGCCCATACCCCCTTGCCGACCAGCCCCCGCAGTAAAAACAGCAATGGCGCGCTGGTTACCTCCTCCAGGCTCACCTCGCTCCTGCCCGGCGGGACTTCGACACCGCCTCCCAGGTCTATGATCAGCAGATCGATGGGAATATCGACCGCCAACCGGTATACCGATTGCCCGGCCCGCGCCGCGTGCAGCCACCTTCCCCTTACCAGCTCGCGTACGGCCATCTCGTGGGCAAAGCGAATGACATCGTGGTAGGTGCGACAGTTGCCGGCAGAAAACTTCCGGGAAGAGGGATCGTCCAGGTTCAGCGGAGCCACTTGGTGCAACATGCGCCTGAGCAAGCGGAACTCGCGCTTCTCCTCGAAGGAAGATTCCTGCAGCAGGTGTTCCTTGATCAGTTCCTCCACCTCGCCGCGGTAGACGATGTTCTCGTCGGCATCAACCGTAACCATCTCGCCCGGCACCAGCACCCGGCTGGCCACATGAGTGTCGACAATGGTGGGAATACGAAACTCCCGGGCCACCGCCGCCAGGTGGCCGGTGGCACTACCAACATCGGTGACCACCGCCGCAGCCCGCGGCAGCCAGGCAGCCAGGCGCGGGGTGGCCGTGGGGCTCACCACCACCGCCTGTTCCGGGACATCATTCAACGACGCCTGTTCTCCCGGTATCCACACCGGCCCGCACCCCACCCCGCGACAGGCCACCTCGCCTCTTCCCTGCAACAACACCGGGTAGCGCTCGTTGTCTACGGTTACCGTCGAGGCGGCAGAGGACGGAGAAACACGCAGGGGCCGGGCCTGCAGCAGCAGCAGCCGCCCCTGCTCGTCCAGGGCCCACTCGATGTCCTGGGCGCAGCGCCCGTAGCGCTCCACGCGCAGGGCCAGCCCGGCCAGCTCGGCCAGTTGCTCGGGAGTGAGGGCCGGCACCTGGTGCCGCTCCGGGGCTACCGCTTGCCGCTGCGTACCCGGCAACGGCGTGGTCACCACCTGGAACTCCTTGCTGGCCAGCGAACTGCCGACTATCTCGTGGGGAGGACGTCGTGACACCAGGAAACGATCCGCCGATTGGCTGCCATCCACCACCGAGCAGCCCAGTCCCCAACCGGCGCCGATCAGCAAGGCATCGCTGGCCGGTGAATTGGGATCGAGGGTATAGACGACACCGGAAGCACGCGCCGGCACCATGGCCAGGATGCCCACCGCCATCAAACCCTCCAGGGGATCCAGGCCATGCCTTTGCCGGTATTCCACTACCCGGGAGGAAAACAGGCTGGCCACCACCCGGCGATAGGCGTCCTCTATCCGGCCCGGCGACACTCCCAGCTCGGTGTGATACTGGCCGGCGAAGGAAACCTCTCCGTCTTCGCCCACGGCGCTGCTACGCACGGCCAGGCTGTGAGCCCCGCTTTGCCGTAGCAATTTCCGGGCCGCCCGGCGCAGGTTCCTGCTCAGCCAACGCGGAACGCGGGCGTCGAGGATGCGTTGTTGCAACTCGCCCGCCAACTGCTGGAGTTGCTCGCCGGGCAATTCCCGATTGGCCGTGACGATGGTGGTGATACCCAGTTCATCCAGGAAGCGCCGGCAGGCATCGGCCGAAACCACCACTCCCGCCGGCACCGGTATTCCCAGTACGCGGGACAGTTCTCCCAGGCGCGCCATCTTCTCACCGGCCACCCCGGCCAGCTCGGTTCCGATTTCTTCCAGCCGCAGGATCACCGCTGCGGCCGGAGTCACGGTACGTCCCTCCAGCATGGCCCGCAAGCGGTAATCCAGGTCCGATACTATCTCTACCAGTTCCTGGTAGCGACCGCCGGTGAGCTCGTTCAGGGCCTGCACCACGGCCCGTACATCCTGGGCCAGCTTCTCGGCCAGGTCGCGCAGGTACTGGGTGTCGAAAATGTACTCACCGCTGAGCTGCTCGCCGGCGTCGGCGATGCGGGCAAGTATGCTGTTGTTGTGCTGGACGATTTGCTGGAATCGCTCCAGCTGCAAACGCACGCCCTCGCTGGTTTCGCTAGCCGGCGGGTGCGAAAACAACTTTTTCCAGAGAGACAAGGTCCTTCCGATCTAGTGGGCCCCCTTGGAACCCAGGCCGAAAAGAAAGCCGGTCAGCAAACCCACCACCAGGGCGATGATCACCGCCCCGATGCCGTAAAGCAGTCCATGGTTGTGGGCAACCACCGTTATCCAGCGTGCCGCTCCCACCTGTTCGATGGTCAGCGGCTTCTCGTACAGTACCCGTCCCCGGCCCTGGTTGAAAGCCAGCACCCTAACCCGATGGTTCCCCAGCGGAACCTTGGCCGGCAGGTGGAATACTACCCGGGTAGTGACCACGTCACCAGCGTCATCTCCATCTACCTCGACCACACCGGACCTGAACTCGTACAAGCCCTCTGACTGCTTGAGCTTCAGGAAGTCCTCGAACAGCTCGGCAGTCAGGGGGCGCCCGTCGCTGCTCAGCTGTCTCCGCAGGGCCGGGAGACCTACTCCCTGACCGGCCAGCTCTTCCCGAGAAGCCAGCTGTTGGCAATCGACCGAGGAGGCCAGCAGGTAAAGCTCCGGAGCATGCTTGATCTCCAGGTCGCCGACGTTCATCCACAGCAAGCCCAACGCCTTGCCCTTGCGCTTGAGCTGATAGGTCTTCTGCTGGCCTCTGATCTCGAACACCAGCTGCTCGGCGCGGGGAACCCGGGCTTGCACTACCACGTCGGCACCGGCGAAGAACATGCCGGCGGAAACCCGCTCCGGCTGCAGGGTCAACCCCGTGCCCGCCAGAGCCGGTGCCGCCAGCAACAGCAACACTGTCACGAACCGGGCCACCATGTCAGTGCCCTCCCTTGTAGGCCAGCATTATGTCCGGGGCCAGGAGCAGTCCCACCAGCATCTTGACCATCACCACCAGTACAATGATGGCCATGAGAATCTTGAGCTGGTCGGCCTTCAGGCGCCGGCTCACCTTGGCACCCAGCTGTGCACCGATGACCGAACCGGCCAGCAGCAGCAACGCCAGCACCAGATCCACGGTGTGATTCACCGCCGCCTGCAGAACGGTCACGTTGATACAGGTGAACAGTATCTGGAACAGGCTGGTTCCCACCACCACGTGCATGGGCATGCGCAGCAGGTAAACCATGACCGGCACCATGATGAAGCCCCCACCGACGCCCATGATGGCGGCCAGGATGCCCACCAGCACCCCCAGCAGCAGCGGCATGAGTACCGATAGCGTCACCCGGGAGCGCTGGAAGTGGATCTTCCAGGGTAGCGCCTCCACCAGACGCGCATAGACCGAGGGGCGGGATTTGTCCCCACCGGCCGCCACCGCCCGGGTACCGCGCAGGTTGCCAAGACTCTCGAAGAACATGTAACTGCCCACGCCGCCCAGCATGATGATGTAGGTGATCTTGATGGCGAAATCAGCAGCTCCCAGGGCCCGCAGCATCTTGATGAAGACCACTCCTACCGAACCGCCGGCGATGCCGCCCAGCAGCAACAGCAGGCCCATCTTGAAATCCACCGAACCGGCCCGGGCATGAGCATAGGTGCCCGACGCCGAGGCCGCCACGATCTGGTTGGAATCAGAGGCGGCCGCCACGGTGGGAGGCACACCGATCATGATCAGCAGCGGGGTAAGCAAGAACCCTCCGCCCACCCCGAACAGTCCCGACAGGAACCCTACCAGTCCGCCCAGCCCCAGCAACAGGAAGATGTTGAGGGCACAGCCGGCGACCGGCAAGTACACCGAAAAACTCATATGCCTTCCTCCTTGCCCGGGAGAGCTTCTGCAATGGGCAGGCTGATGGTGAATCGAGTACCCTGCCCCGGCTGACTGGTCACGGAAATGGTGCCGCCATGCTCCTGGACGATGCCCTGGCTGACCGACAGCCCCAGGCCGGTTCCCCGCCCGGGATCCTTGGTGGTGAAGAAGGGCTCGAAAATGTGGTCCAGGTGTTCCGCCGCTATTCCCGGCCCATCATCGGCTATCTCGACAATCACCCGCCCGCCTTCGCAGCGGCTGCTGGCTTCTATCCGGCCGCCGTCACCAAGAGCCTGAATGGCGTTGAGCAACAGGTTCAGGAAGACCTGCTCCATGCCCCGGGGGTTTCCCCGCACGGCCGGAATATCTTCACCCAGCTGCAACGACAACTCCACGCCCGCCAAACGGCGCTCGTTTTCTACCAGCTTCAGTGTCTCCTGCAGCGCCTGGTTGATGTCCAGGCGGGTAAAGACACGATGTTCCTTGCGGGTGAAATCAAGCAGGTTACGCACCGTGCCGCTGGCCCGATCCACCTGGGTGGATACCTGCTCGAGAATATGACGGATCTGCCCCGCCTCCATTTCCTCGAAGCCATCCAGCAAGGCCTCCACCGACAGGCCGATGTTGTTCAGGGGATTGTTCAACTCGTGGGCAATCCCAGAGGTGAGGTTGCCCACCACCGCCATTTTCTCCGACTGGATCAGTTGCTCGTGCCGGTGCAGCAACTCGCGCAGCATCCGGTTGAAAGCTATTGCCAGGCTGCTGAATTCGTCGCGGTACTTGCGGGCCGGGGTGATGGGCGAAAGATCGCCGGAGCCGATACGATCGGCATAACGCATGAAGCGACCCAGCGGCCTGAGCACCGCCTGGGTAATGAAGCCGGCGAAAAAAACCAGCATCACCACCATGAATCCCAGAAAGCCCAGAGCCACGATTATGGAAGTCTGCAGCATGGAGTGAATGGCCTGGCGCTCACGCTCCAGGGTATCCTCGGCATCGCTTATCAACAACGCACCGTACTTGCGCAAGGCGGACTCGATACGCTTGCGATCCCGGCTCGGCGCCGGATTGTCGAGTAGTTGCTCCAGTGCCTTCTGGTAGCTGGCGATACCCGACAACATGGACTGCAGGCCCTGCCCGCCGATGACCGCTTCTATCTCGGACTGGTTCTTGCGCAGGTAGGCTCGGGCAACGTGGACATTGGTAATGGCTTCCTGCAGGTTGGTTCCATACAGAAAGAAGTTCTTCTCGAAGCGCCGGGCCTGCTGTAACTCGAAGACGAAGTGGCTGACCTTCTCGAAAAACACCTGCTTCTGCCGCACCTGCTGCAACAGCAGCACCGCCGAGACGGTGACGGTACACATGAGCACGAACAGGATGGCAAACACCGCGGCGATGCGCGCACGAATGCTCACCCGAGGCCTGTTTTCCAGGGCCTGCTGGATCTTGTCCAGCTTGCCGATGCTGGTGGAATCATCCGGCCGACCATCACCTTGCAAGCCTGTGTCTTCCGGCATCTGTACGCCTCGCTCGGCCGGGCTCAGACCGATAAACGATTGTTATTGATACACCACATAAGAAACAAGATCAATTATAGCAAGGGTTGCCACCTGGCCTCTCGGCGCAGTTCAACACCCCCACCTCGTCAGGAGCTTGCCACGGTTGCCAGGCCCGATTGACCGACCGCTTTCAGCGAGCCGAGTCGGCTACCTTGAGGCGATTGAGGGCCCGGGCCAGGCGTGCTTCCAGGCGTGAGACCTCTTTCTCGTCGAGTTCGGCCCGCTTGGCCAGAGCCTGCAGCGCTTCCTGGCGGGAGCGCTCCGCCCGTTGCCGGTCTATCTCCTGGGGAGGTTCGGCGGTGTCGGCCAGGATTGTTACCCCGCCGGGTGAGACCTCGGCAAAACCACCGCTGGCGGCCACCTGGTGGGTCTGGCCGGAAGCAACATAGCGCACCACGCCCGGTACCAGGGTGGTCACCAGCTTGGTGTGCCCGGCCAGTACCCCCAGCTGACCATTCTCGCCGGGGACGATGACCGCTTCCACCGGGCCCTCGAAGAGGCTGCGCTCGGGTGTGAGCAGGCGCAACTGGAAAGTATCGGCCACGGTTCGCTCTCCCCGCTCAGGCGGCGGCCATCTGGGCGGCCTTCTTCTTGACCTCTTCGACGGTGCCCACCATGTAGAAGGCCTGCTCGGGCAGATCGTCGAGCTTGCCGTCCAGCAGTTCGCGGAAGCCGGCGATGGTGTCTTTCAGTTCCACGTAGACACCGGGAGTACCGGTAAAGGCCTCGGCCACGTGGAAGGGCTGGGAAAGGAAGCGCTGGATCTTGCGGGCCCGCGCCACCGCCTGCTTGTCCTCGTCGCTGAGTTCTTCCATGCCCAGGATGGCGATGATGTCCTGCAGGTCCTTGTAGCGCTGCAGCACTTGCTGCACGTCGCGGGCGGTGCGGTAGTGCTCCTCGCCCACCACGTGGGGATCGAGAATGCGCGAGGTGGAATCGAGGGGATCCACCGCGGGGTAGATGCCCAGCTCGGCGATCTGGCGACTGAGCACGGTGGTGGCATCGAGGTGGGCGAAGGTTGTGGCCGGGGCCGGGTCGGTCAGGTCGTCGGCGGGCACGTAGATGGCCTGCACCGAGGTGATGGAGCCCTTGTTGGTGGAAGTGATGCGCTCCTGCAACTCGCCCAGGTCGGTGGACAGGGTGGGCTGGTAACCCACTGCCGAGGGAATGCGTCCCAGCAGGGCCGAGACCTCGGAGCCGGCCTGGGTGAAGCGGAAGATGTTGTCGATGAACAGCAGCACGTCCTGGCCTTCCTCGTCGCGGAAGTACTCGGCCGCGGTCAGGGCCGACAGTCCCACCCGGGCACGGGCCCCGGGGGGCTCGTTCATCTGCCCGTAGATCAGCGCGGTGCTCTTGATGACGCCGGATTCCTTCATTTCCAGCCACAGGTCGTTGCCCTCGCGGGTGCGCTCGCCCACGCCGCCGAACACGGAATAGCCGCCGTGCTTGGTGGCCACGTTGTGGATCATCTCCATGATGATGACCGTCTTGCCCACGCCGGCACCGCCGAACAGGCCGATCTTGCCGCCCTTGAGGTAGGGCTCCAGCAGGTCGATGACCTTGACGCCGGTCTCGAAGGCCTCGGTGGCCACCGACTGCTCCAGGAACGATGGTGGCGGGCGGTGGATGGGGTAGAACTTCTCGGCCTTGACTGGACCGGCCTCATCGACCGGCTCGCCGATGACGTTGAGGATGCGACCCAGCGTCTGCCGTCCCACCGGGATCTGGATGGGGTTGCCGGTGTTCATCACCGGCATGCCGCGAACCAGGCCATCGGTGGAGTCCATGGCGATACACCGGGCCAGGCTCTCGCCCAGGTGCTGGGCGACTTCCAGCACCAGGTTCCATTCCTGGTCATTGATGGCCGGGTTGCTCACCTTCAGGGCGGTGTAGATGGATGGCACCTGCCCCGGGGGAAAGCCCACGTCGACGACCGGTCCGATTACCTGAAGCACCTTGCCTGCAGCGTTCTGCTCGCTCATTGGCCACTCCTTGCCTGTTGAACGGGACCCGGGGTCCCGACTCGTCATTATCCCTTCAGTGCCTCGGCTCCGCCCACGATCTCCATCAGTTCCTTGGTGATGGTGGCCTGGCGGGCCTTGTTGTAGACCATGGTCAGCTGCTGGATCATCTCCCCGGCGTTGTTGGTGGCATTTTCCATGGCCGACATGCGCGCGCCGTGCTCGCTGGCCACCGATTCCAGTACGATCATGTAGAGCTGGTTGGCCAGGTAGCGGCGCACGATGCGATCCAGCAGCTCCGGCTTGCCTGGTTCATAGAGGTAGTCGATGAAATCCGGCCGGGTCTCGCCCTCGGTCGAGGGGCTCTCCAGGGGCAACAGCTGGCGGAAGGTTACCACCTGCTGCACCGCCGAGCGGAACTCGTTGTAGACCAGGGTGACCCGGTCGATCTGGCCGGAAGTGAAGCGCTCGGCCATTTCTTCCGCCATTTCCACCGCCCGCCGGTAGCTGGGCCTGGCCAGCAAGCCCTCGATGTTGTGAATACCCTCGATGTGCTTGCGAAAATAACGGAAGCCCTTGAGGCCGATGGTCGACACCCGGATGCCGTCCCGGCGCTCGGCGTTGTCGAGCAGGTAGTGCTCCACCCGGCGGATGACGTTGGAGTTGAACGAGCCGCACAACCCGCGATCCGAGGTGAGCACGATAAGATCCTCGTGCTCTACCTGCGGACGCTCGGCCAGCAGAGGATGCGCGGCCACTTCCTCGTGCCTGGCGGCCAGGCGGGCCAGGGTGGAGCGCATTTCCCGGGCGTAGGGGCGGGCCTGCAGCACCGCCTCCTGGGCCCGGCGGAACTTGGCCGCGGCCACCATCTTCATGGCCCGGGTGATCTGCTCGGTGTTCTTGACCGCCTGGATGCGTTTTCTGATGTGGCGCAGACTGGGCATGGTTCAGTCTCTTCTCAGCTCTCCAGCTCGAGCAGCTTGGCGAACTCGCCGCGGAAACCCTCCAGCAGCTGGTCGAGCTTGCCCTGCAGTTCGTCGTCGAGAACCTTCTTCTCGCGCACCTGCTTCAGGGTCTCGGGGTGCTGCCGGCGGGCATAGGTCAGCAGCTCGTCGCGGTAACGTTGAATGGCGTCCACCGGGTAATCGCGGATCCAGTTCTTGCCGGAGGCGTCCTTGGCGGTGCCGGCATAGAGCATGAGCACCTGTTCCTCGACGGCGTACGGCTGGTACTGGCCCTGCTTGAGCAACTCCATGAGGCGCTCGCCGCGGGCCAGCTGTTCCTGGGTGGCGCGGTCGAGCTCGGAGCCGAACTGGGCGAAGGCCTTCAACTCGCGGTACTGGGCCAGCTCCAGGCGCAACATGCCGGCAATCGACTTCATGGCCTTGATCTGGGCGGCGCCGCCGACGCGGGACACCGACAGGCCCGAGTTCACCGCCGGGCGCTGGCCGGCGAAGAACAGGTCCGTCTCCAGGTAGATCTGGCCGTCGGTGATGGAAATGACGTTGGTGGGGATGTAGGCCGAGACATCGCCGGCCTGGGTCTCGATGACCGGCAGCGCGGTGAGCGAACCACCGCCTTCCTTGTCGGACATCTTGGCGGCACGCTCCAGCAGGCGCGAGTGCAGGTAGAAGACGTCGCCCGGGAAGGCCTCGCGGCCGGGCGGGCGGCGCAGCAGCAGCGCCAGCTGGCGGTAGGCCACGGCGTGCTTGGAAAGATCATCGTAGAAGATGACCGCGTGCATGCCGTTGTCGCGGAAATACTCGCCCATGGCGCAGCCGGCATAGGGGGCGATGAACTGCAGCGGCGCCGGATCCGAGGCGTTGGCGGCGATGACGGTGGTGTAATCCATGGCGCCTTCCTTCTGCAGCTTGTCCACCACCCGGGCCACCGTGGACTGTTTCTGTCCCACCGCCACGTAGATGCAATAGACGTCGGTGTTCTTCTGGTTGATGATGGTATCCACGGCGATGGCCGTCTTGCCGGTGCCGCGGTCGCCGATGATCAGCTCGCGCTGGCCGCGGCCGATGGGAATCATGGCGTCGATGGCGGTGATACCCGTTTGCAGGGGTTCCTTCACCGGCTGGCGCTTGACGATGCCGGGAGCCTTGATCTCGATGACCCGGGTCTCGTCCGTCTCCACCGGGCCCTTGCCGTCGAGCGGGTTGCCCAGGGCATCGAGCACGCGCCCGGCCACCTTCTTGCCCACCGGCACCGAGGCGATCCGCCCGGTGCGCTTGACGGGATCTCCCTCGCGCACCAGCTCGTAGTGGCCCATGATGGCGATGCCGACGTTGTCTTCCTCGAGGTTGAGCACCAGGCCCATGATGCCATGGGGCAGCTCCACCAGCTCCCCGGCCATGACGTTCTGCAGGCCGTAGACACGGGCGATGCCGTCGCCGGTAGAGAGCACGGTGCCGGTCTCGGCCACCTCCACCCGGGTGTCGAAGCCGGCTATCTCCTGCTTGATGATGCTGCTGATTTCCTCCGCCTTGATCTCCATGTCGTCACCCTCGCTGGTTATAAGCGCTTATTTTCAGGTTGGGGTTTGTGTGAGCTGGTCACGCATCTTGTCGAGTTGCATGCGCAGGCTGCCGTCCACCAGCAGGTCACCCACGCGTACCCGCAGGCCGGCCAGCAGCCGGGGCTGCAGCTCGTGCTCGATGATCACCTCGCGACCCAGGGCGCGGGACAGCGCCCCGGTGAGTCGATCTTTCTGCTCGTCGGCGATGGCCCGGGCGCTTTCCACCCGGGCGCGGACCTTTCCCTCCATCTCGTCCACCATGGCGGTGAAGACCTGGAGGATGTCGCCCAGCAGGGCCACCCGGTGGTTCTCCACCACCACCCACAGGAACCGGTCCAGCGGCTTCGACCAGCCCAGCCGCTCGAGCAGCTTATCCACCACCCGGCGCCGTTCCTCCTGCAGGAAAGCCGGGCTCTGCAACACCTCTCGCAGCTCCGGGCTCCGGCCGAGCAGTTCGACGAGGTCCTCGAGCCGCCTGGCCACCTGCCGGTGGTTGCTCTCCACCAGTTCGAACAGCGCCTGGGCGTAACGCCTTGCAACCTTCCTGTTCATCTCTGACAACCCTTCCTGGTTATCTCCTGCCAACAAGAAAGCATAATGTTCACCGTCCTGTACCCCGACGCGGCGCGCAGTAAAGCATGAACGAAAAGCCGGGTCAAGTAGTAAGTTTCTATCAAAAACAGAAGCAATACCTATCAGAATATTTTATAACCCTCTGGTCGGCTGTTGACAGCAGGCGGCGGGCAACCTAGTGTCAGGGCGCGGTCCCGGTCCCGGAACGCCGTGACCGGGTGTCGGCGTTTGGCAAAAAACCTCGTATTCCAAAGGAGATGCGACATGGCCAAGAGAACTTCGTCATTGCCGGCAACCCTGCTGGCGGCCCTGGCCGTGCTGCTGGGCGCACCGGCGGCCCTGGGGCAGGTGTACCTGAACGAGATCCGCATCGACCAGCCCAGCACCGACACCGACGAGTACTTCGAACTCAGCGGCCCGCCCGGGCAAAGCCTCGACGGGGTGACCCTGTTCGTCATCGGTGACGGCTCCGGCGGCAGCGGGGTAATCGAGGCGGTGGTGGACCTGAGCGGCTACAGCATTCCCACGGATGGTTTTCTGCTGGTGGGCGAGGACACCATGACCATCGCCGCTCCCGACGTGGTGGCCAACCTGAACTTCGAAAACTCCGACAACGTCACCTACGTCCTGGCCACGGGATTCACGGGCGCCAACGGCGACGATCTCGACACCAACGACGATTGCGTGCTCGACTCCCTGCCGGTGGCAGAGATTCTCGATGCCGTCAGCCTGGTGGAGGATCCTCTGGGGCAGGGAGGTGACTGCTACTACGCCTACAGCACCGTCGGCCCGGACGGCTCCTACGTACCCGGCCACGTGCTGCGCTGCCCGGACGGTGACGGCCTGTGGGCCATCGGCGAGTTCGATCCCGCCGCCGGCACCGACACCCCGGGCGCCAGCAATGCCGCCGTCGATCTGGACGGCGACGGGCTCACCTGCGCCCAGGACAACTGCCCCAACGTCGACAATCCCGGCCAGGAAAACACCGGCGAGATCGATGCCGGCAACAGCGCCGACTCGGCCGGCGATGCCTGCGACAACTGTCCCACCATCGAAAACAACCACCAGTGGGACTTCGACGCCGACGGCTACGGGGACAGCTTCGCCGGCGCCTGTGACAACTGCGACGGCATCTACAATCCCGGCCAGGAGGACAACGACGGCGACGGCCAGGGAGACGCCTGTGACGACGACGATGACAACGACGGCATCCTCGACGACGGCGACGCCAGCGGCAGCGCCGGTGACGCCCCCTGCACCGGCGGCGCCACCAGCGGCTGCGACGACAACTGCCCGCTGGTGGCCAATCCCGGCCAGGAAGACAGCGATGGGGATCTTTTCGGCGATGCCTGTGACATCTGTCCGGGAGGCGACGATTCCGTGGACGCCGACTCGGACACCGTGCCTGATTTCTGCGACGCCTGCCCGGGCTTCGACGACCGGCTCGACGCCGACGCCGACGGCATTCCCGACGACTGCGACACCTGCCCCAACGACCCGGACGACGACAGCGACCAGGACGGTGTCTGCGGCGACGTGGACAACTGCCCCGCGGTGGCCAACAACGACCAGGCCGACGCCGATGGTGACGGTGCCGGCGATGCCTGCGATATCTGCCCGGGCTCCGACGACTTCGTCGACGACGATGCAGACGGCGTACCCGATGGGTGTGACGCTTGCCCGGGACATGACGACGGGCTCGATGCCGACGCCGACGGGGTACCCGACGGCTGCGACGCCTGCCCGGGACACGACGACACCCAGGACGCCGACACAGACGGCGTGCCCGATGCCTGCGACATCTGTGCCGCCGGCGATGACAATGTTGACGCTGACGCGGACGGCGTGCCCGATGCCTGCGACACCTGTCCGGGACACGACGATAGCGCCGATGCCGACGCCGACGGC
>QMME01000002.1 GCA_003647095.1 Deltaproteobacteria bacterium | reverse complement strand
GCGCCAGATCTTGCGCAGCAGGCGGCGCTCCCGGCGTATGCGCCGTCGCACCGCGGCGGGAGGTTTTACGAAACGCCGGGCCACCTTGAGTTCCTGCCTGTCGAACTTGCCGGCCACCACCTGCAGGCTGCGGCCGTGAATGATGGGCTCGCCGTCGCTCGGCTGGACACGCACCAGCAGCGGCACCGGCCCCGGCTTCTGCTTCAGCGGTATCGCTGTCAGGGCTCGCACCCGCCCCGCCTCGTCCAGGAAAAAACGCAGGGGCCGGCCGTTGCAGCTGCCGGTGATGTTGTCTCCGGGGCGGTGGCCGGTGATGGTCAACACCACCAGCTGGCCCTGGGCCGGCCTGGCGGGTACGACCTGCAACTCGACCTGCCGGGCCGGGGCCAACGCCCCGGCCAGCACCAACAGAACTGCCGCCAGGGCCCCCATCAACCCTCCCCGGCATCCAGCCGGGCCTCCACCGCCGCCAGCTCGGCCGCCACCCCCTCGGGCTCCCGCCCGGCGGCCCGTACGGCCGCGGCCACGTCCTTGAGCCCGTTGCCGGTGACCAGTACCACAACGTCGTCGTCCCGCCCCAGCAGTCCCAGTTCGCCCAGTCGGCCCAGGCCGGCCAGGGCCGTGGCCCCGGCCGGCTCGGCGAAGATCCCGGCCCGGCGCGCCAGGGTGCGCATGGCCTCCATGATGGCCTCGTCCTCCACCGCCACCATGGCCCCTCCCGATTGCCGCACCGCCCGCAGGGCCTTGATGTGATCGCGCGGATGACCCACGCAGATGGAATCGGCCACGGTGTGCGGATCGTCCAGGCAGGTCGACAGGGCGTTGCTGTCTCCCCGCTCGAAGGCCTCCACCAGGGGAGCCGAGCCGGCCGCCTGCACCCCGTACATCCTGGGCAGGTTGTCGATCAGCCCCAGGCGCCGGAAGTCCTGGAACCCCTTCCACAGGCCGCCGATGATGCAGCCGTCTCCCACAGCCACCACCACGGCCCGGGGGGGACGGAAGTCGAGCTGCTCGCAGATCTCCAGCGCCGCCGTCTTCTTGCCCTCGGAAAGCACGGGGTTTACGGCAGTGTTGCGGCAGTACAGGTCGCGGCTCTGGGCCACCTGCAGGCACAGGTCGAAGGCCTGGTCGTAGCTACCGTCGACAGCCAGCACCCGGGCCCCGAACAGCAACAGCTGGGCCAGCTTGGCCGGGGGAGCGGTGGCGGGAACGAAGATGACCGTCTCCAGGCCGGCACAGGCGGCAAACAGCGACAGCGAGGAAGCGGCGTTGCCCGTGGAGGCGGCGGTTATCACCCGGCGGCCCAGTGCCAGAGCGTGGGCCACGCCCACGCTCGAGGCCCTGTCCTTGAACGAGGCCGAGGGATTGATGCCATCATCCTTCACCCACAAACGCCGTACCCCGAACCTCCCGGCCAGCTCATCGAGCCGGTACAGCGGGGTCCAGCCCACGCGCGGGTGCAGCCGGGCCGGACGCCGGGCCACCGGCAGGATGTCCAGGTAACGCCAGTGTGACTGCTCGCGGTTCTGCTCCAGGGCCCGGCGCGTGAGGATACCGGCCACCTGCCGGTAGTCGTAGTGCACGGTGAGCGTACCCAGGTCGGGGCCGCAATCCGGGCACACCAGTTCCACCTGTCCGGGCGGGAAGTGTTGCCCGCAACTGTCGCACTCGAGGTGGGTGACCAGCGGCTGGTATCCTCCATTGCCGACCATCGCTATGCTCCTTCCGCCCGCCCGGCAGACAAGAAAGTTTAGTCCAGCGGCAAAATACCTTCAAGTGATGGTCACCTTGTCGTATTGCCTTTTTCCCCCTGCCTGGGTCATAATGACCGGAGAAAAAGGAAAACCCGGCCCGTGGCAACGGGCAAGGGAGGTTTGTCATGAAGCAGGAGACTATCAAGGTGTGTGTTCGTTTCGCCTGGTTACCGCTGGTGCTGGTGCTGGCAAGTGCCGCCGGTTGTGGTGGCGGCAGCAGCTCCAACCCCGACGGCGGTGACGGCTTCGACATGGACGGCTGCCAGGGCGGCGGCCAGCGGTTGCTCAGCGTGGTGGGCAGTCCCAACCGCGAGATGCATCCCGGAGAACAGATCGACCTGGCCGTGGCCTTGATCGAAAAGTGCGTGGGCGCCGTTGCCGGTGAGACGGTGCAGTTCGAGATCCTGCAGAACCCCGGCGGAGCCTCCCTCTCGGCGGATACCGCCGTCACCTCCGACATGGGCGTGGCCCAGGTCACCCTGAGCGTGGCCCCCGGTGAACAGATCAGCGATACCACTTTCGGGGTGCACGTTACCCACGTCGACGACCCCGATGGAGTCTTCTTCACCATCACCCTGAAGCCCATTCTGCACCAGCTGGCCGCCACCGGCCCCCTGGGCCTGGAATGCTATGTCGGCGAATCACTGCAGCTGGAGGTACGCGTCACCGACCTGTACACCAATGCCCCGGTACGCGGCGTGGAAGTGGGATTTTCCATTCCCAATCCACCACCGGGCGGAGATGCCTCGTTGCAGGACGCCAAGACCATCACCAACCTCTCCGGGGTGGCCAACAACGTCTTCAACTGCGGCAGCGTACCGGTGCAATACAGCGTGGTGGCGGAGGGCGTCACCGAGGTACTGGAAAAGGTCTCCTTCACCATCACCGTCAAGTCCCGGCAACAGTGCGCCAGTGACGACGACTGTCCCAGCGGCTTCACCTGCGTCTCCGGCGCCTGCCAGCCCGCCGGAGGCTCGGACTGCCAGAGCGACGATGACTGCCCCGACGGCTATAGCTGCGAGCGGGGTGTGTGCCGCCCCGACGGCGCCCTGCCCGACAGCTGCGAGACCCATGCCGACTGCCCGCCCGGCTACTACTGCGAGGGCCACGAGTGCTACCCCTGCCCCGAGGAGTCAACCATACCCGAGTGCCAGGGAGGCGCCGAGTGCGAAACCGACGATGACTGTCCTCCCGGATTCATCTGCGTCAACGGCTTCTGCCAGCCCGACAATCCCCCCGACGTGGTCGTGCCGGAACTTGGTGGTCGCTGGTACACCAGGCACTTCTTCGACACCTCCGGGGCCCTGGGCGGAGCCACCGTGGCGGATATCATCGAAACTCTCGACCAGGTCATAAATTACTGCAATATTACCGGCATCGGCTTCATCGACGACCTGCTCTGCGACGTCATCGACCAGTACGTGCCCGATTGGGTGGGCACACTGATCGGCTTGTTCAACAACCTGTTCAACATGCTGCACGAGCTTCGCGCCGAGGGCACCATGGAGCTTGTCCACCTCAATCCGCGTGAACTCGTCTCCGGCACCGAGCAATGGGACACCATCTTCATCCGCTACCCGCAGGCCTGCTGCGAGTGCGGCCCCCGGGGCGAACCCGGCAACTGCTGCAATCCCCACGACAACCCCGACTGGCCCGACTGCGCCACCATCGACATCAACCGCACCGACATGGATTTCGCCGACGTGGGCCTGGAAGTGACTCCCTTCACCGGCAAGATCCAGGTCGACGACAGCGGCCCGGTCACCAAGTACACCCTGCTCATCGACCCGCGCACGGTGCGCATGGAATATTCCAAGTTCGTGGCCATGCTGCTCGACCTGCTCATCGATATCTTCACCGGCTACGACAACCTGGAAGACGCGCTCATGGATATCATCGACTGCGAGGCCATCGGCGACTCGGTGGAGGGATGGTGCGAGGATTGGGGGTTCGGTTCCTGGTTCAACTGCTCCGACGTGGGCGACAGCACCGAGCAGGCCTGCGACAACTTCAAGCCCCAGGCCGACGATCTCATCCGCGGACTGCTCGACCAGATCGGTATCGACTGGAAATACCTGAACTTTACCGGTCATGCCACCATCACGGTAGAAGACGACAACCCGCCCTACGGAACCTTCCTGGGCACCCCGGACTTCGAACAGACGAAGGACGGCATCTGGCAGGGTGACGTCACCATCATCACCAACTCCAGCATGGAGGGAGCCTGGTACGGTGAACGCTAGACCCGGGGGCGGTCCCCCGGATCGCCGCTAACCACTTTTTCCCCTTATGCTTTTTCTGGATCCCCAAACATATGGGTAAAAGGGTACATTGTTGTACGGATGGTTTTCACGCCCTCCTGTTTTTTTGCATTGACAGAGATGGTGGATGTTCCCTAGTATGCCCCCATGTCCCAGGTAGTTCGTGTTAGCCGTAGAGGTTCCTGACCAGTCAACCCCCCAGAAGAAGGAGGAAGTTATGCGCAAGCTGTTTTCAATCATGGTTGCCGCCTCGCTGGCGATGGCCCTGGCCCTGTTCCTGGCCAACTGCGGCGGCTCCGACAACGGTGCCCAGTGCTCCGGACCGCAAGACTGTCCCCAGGGCCAGTACTGCGACCTCACCACCAAGACCTGCAAGACCCAGTGCGAACCCCAGTGCGACGGCAAGTGCGGTGGTGACGACGGCTGCGGCGGCACCTGCCCCAATACCTGCCCCGCCGGCCAGATCTGCAACACCACCACCAACCAGTGCGAGACCTGCACGCCCGACTGTACCGGGCGCGAGTGCGGTCCCGATCCCAACTGCGGCGAGATCTGCGGCGAGTGCGATACCGGCGAGCAGTGCGTCGACGGCCAGTGCGTGACCTGCCAGAAGGACTGCACCAACCGCGAGTGCGGTCCCGATCCGGTTTGCGGCGAGTCCTGCGGCACCTGCCCCAGCGGTGAACACTGCGAGGACGGCACTTGCGTGGCCGGCGCCAGCGTTCCCGGCGATCCCTGCCCCGGCGGCGACGAAGACTGCCCGGACGAATGGCCCACCTGCCTGTCGGGCAGCAACTTCACCTACTGCTCCAAGGTCTGCAACACCGATACCGACTGCGGGGGCGACAACTGCTGCCTGGAGATCTCCGGCGGACAGAAGGCCTGCTTCGATCCCACCCAGTGCCCCGGCACAGGCACCCTGGGCGACCCTTGTCCATACGGCGACGTTCATGCCGATGCCGTCAACTGCGACGAGAACCACCAGTGCCTGGGTCTCGACCCCACCGATCAGAACGCACAGGCCTGCTCGGTGGACAATGATTGCACCGATATCGACCCGGCCTACAACCCCGAGTGCGTAAACGGCAAGTGCGGTGGTTCCTTCTGCGCCCTGCCCTGTCCCGGCGGCCAAGCAGACCAGTGCCCGGAAGGTTCCCAGGGGGCCCCCATCGGCTCCGGCGAGTGTTTCTGCCTGCCCAACCCGGTGGCCCAGGACTGCACCGACCCGGTGAACAACGTTGGTTGCCAGCAGGGCGAGCGCTGCGTGCCGGTCGGCGGCAGCGCCCTCGACTGCGTGCCCGAGGGCTCCGCGGGACCGGGTGAGACTTGTGATTCCAACAATCCCTGCCAGGCCGGCCTGCTGTGCGCCGGCGGCGTCAGCAGCTACACCTGCCTGAAGCTGTGCGACACCAGCAAGCAAAACGGCGGCGACGAAGACTGCCCCACCGATTACTCCTGCTTCGGCATCACCGGCATCGAACGCTGGGGCGTCTGCGACTACACCCCCACCTGCGACATCACCGACTCCAACGCCTGCGCCGACACCGATGGCTACGCCTGCGTTCCCTGGCAGCAGGACTGCTCGGAATACCGCTGCATCTTCAACTCGAACGCCCAGGCCGGGGACTCCTGCCAGTACATCAATTCCTGCGCCCCCGGTCTCATCTGCGAAGGCGATCAGTCCAGCACCTGCAAGGAAGTCTGCGATCCCACCAACGCCAGCTGTCCCGGTGGCACCTCTTGCCAGGCCCCGGCCGGCCTGTGCGACCCCGTCCCCACCGCCTGGGGCGTGTGCAAGTAGACACTGCCGGCAACCACATCCAGCCAACCCCTCTCCGCCCCGGGCGGGGAGGGGTTTTTTCTTTCCGTGATTTGTTGACACGGCAAGCAGACCGATTCAATAATGTTTCCGCAACGAATTGCTCCCCGGAGCCCAGGGGGCACTTGCAGAGGGGTCAGGATGGTTGACACCCCACAGGCGGAAGACCTTCTCAAGGCCATACCTCGTCACGTCGAGGGGGTGGATCCGGCCAGCCGCGCCCTGTCTCCGAGCGAGGCCTTCGTTTATACCCGGATAGACGGTGTAACCAGCGTGGAAGAGATCCTCAAGCTTTCCGGGCTCGACCAGGGCGATACCATCGCCTTGCTCAAGTCGTTGTACAGCAAGGGCGTGGTAAGCTGGGACGGCGCCGAGGAGGCCCAGGAGGAAATGGATCAGGCCGCCCTGGACGAAGAGGTGGATCTCGACCGGGCAACCAAGGAGAGGATCCTCTCCCTGCATGCCCACCTGGCCCAGTTGACCCACTACCAGTTGCTGGGCATCGATCGGCGGGCCGACGCCAAGCAAATCAAGAAAGCCTACTTCGAGTCTTCGCGCCTGTACCATCCCGATACCTATTTCCGCAAGAACCTCGGCTCCTACAAGGCGCGCATCGACGCCATCTTCAAGGCCATCGGCAAGGCCTACGATGTCCTGTCCAACGAGCAGAAGCGGGCCGCCTACGACGCCACCCTTCCCTACGAACCCACGGCCGAGGAGGTAGAGCAGAAGAAAGCGCGCCAGGAGCAGGAAAAACGAGACGCCCGCCTGCGCCAGGAAAGGCGCCAGCGACTGCTCAAGAGAAACCCCCTGGCTCAGCGCAAGGCCCAGGCCTCCCGTCACCTGGCCGAGGCCCGCCAGGCCGAGCAGGAGAACGATTTCATCAAGGCCGCCAACTGCGCCAAGCTGGCCCTGGCCCTGTTGCCCGACGACGAGAAGATCAAGGCCTACCACCAGGAAGTAGAGAAGAAGGCGGCCCCGGAACGCGCCGCTCGCAATTACAAGCGCGGGCTGGGAGACGAATCGCTGGGGCGATTGGAAGAAGCCCTGGACTGGTTCCGGCGGGCGGTGGAGAACAACCCGGAGGACTCCCGGGCGCTGTTCAAGGCCGCCAGCCTGATGCTGGAGCTGAAGCGCAACCTGCTGGTAGCAGTGCAGTACTGTCGCAAGGTCATCGAACTGGAGCCGGAAAACAGCAAGGTTCACCTGGTACTCGGCAAGGTATTCCTGGAGCAGGGCCTGCTCAAGAACGCCTTGCGCGAACTCAACCTGTACGTGGAACAAAACCCGCTCGACGATCGGGCGGTGGAACAGGTCAAGGAACTGCGCAAGAAGATCAAGTGAAGGCTCTCGTGCACGAGTGGGAGTGGCAGCGTTAGCGGAGGGACGACAGAGTGGAACAGGTGCTGGGAATCGACTTGGGAACAACCTACTCCTGCGTGGCGGTGGTAGTCGACGGTTCGCCCATGGTAGTCGCCAACAAGGGCGGCTACCGGACCACACCCTCCATGGTAGCGGTGACCGCCGCCGGACGACGCCTGGTGGGGCACATGGCCAAGCGCCAGTCGATTACCAATCCCCGCAGCACCATATTCGGGGCCAAGCGCCTGATCGGCCGCAAGTGGAACAGTGATATCGTCCAGGATATCCGCCAGCATGTCCCTTACGAACTGGTGGAAGGACCACATGACGATGTCCGGGTCAAGCTCAAGGACAAGGTCTACAGCCTGCCCGAGATCTCGGCCATGATTCTCACCGAGATGAAGCGGGTAGCCGAGGATTACCTGGGCAGTTCCGTCAACCGGGCGGTGGTCACGGTGCCAGCCTACTTCAACGACGGCCAGCGCCAGGCCACCAAGGATGCCGGCACCATCGCCGGCCTGGAAGTGCTGCGTATCATCAATGAACCCACGGCCGCGGCCCTGGCCTATGGTTATGGCAAGAAACTGGACAAGCGCGTGGCGGTGTTCGACCTGGGCGGCGGCACTTTCGATATCTCCATACTGGATATCGGCGGTAGTGTCTACGAGGTCATCGCCACCGCCGGAGACACCTTCCTGGGCGGCGAGGACTTCGACAATCGCATCGCCGACTGGGTGGTATTTTCCTTCGCCAAGGAACACGGTATCGACCTGCGCGAGGATCCCATGGCCTTGCAACGGGTCAAGGACGCCTCGGAGAAGGCCAAGTGCGAGTTGAGCTTCCAGTCGGAGGTGGAAATCAACCTGCCCTTCCTTTACAGTTCCGGCAAGGGTTCGGCCCTGCACTTTCAGAAGGTGCTCAGCCGGGCCAAGCTCGAGGAACTGACCGCCGACCTGGTCGATCGCACCCTGCAGATCTGCGAAAAGACGCTGCGCGAGGCCGGGGTGCGCCGGGAAGACATCAGCGACGTCATCCTGGTGGGCGGGCAGAGCCGCATGCCGCGGGTACAGCGGGAGGTGCAGCGTTTCTTCGGACGGGAGCCGTCGAAAAACGTTCACCCCGACGAGGTAGTGGCCCTGGGTGCCGCCATCCAGGGCTACTCGCTGGTCAGCGGTGCCGCCAAGGAGGACGAGGAAACCCTGTTGCTGGATGTCACTCCCCACTCGCTGGGTATCATGATCGTGGGTGGCTATTTCCAGACCTTGATCGAGAAGAACACCACCGTACCCACTTCGGCCAGCCACGTGTTCACCACCGTCCAGGACGGCCAGACCTCGGCCCGCATCATGGTCTTCCAGGGCGAGAGCAAGGTAGCCACCGAAAACGAGCTTCTGGGAGAATTCATCCTCACCGGCCTGCGGGAGGCTCCGCGTGGCGAGGTCAAGATCGAGGTATCCTTCGAGATCTCTGCAGACGGCATCGTATCTGTTTCAGCCAAGGATCTGGAGACAGAGCGCCAGCAGTCGATAGTGGTAACCGCCACCAGCGGCCTGACCGAGGACGAGATTCGACAGATGGCCGATGAAAACCGTGACTACCTGCTGGCGGCGGCTCAGGATGAGCAATTCGACAAGGTGCGCTCGCGGGCCGAGGGCATCCTGGTAGAGGTACAAAAGCTCAGACCCACCGTCGAGCAGACCATCGCCACTTCCAAGTTCAGTCGTGACGTGCTCCGCAAGGCCGACTCCATCATCGAACGAACCGGCATTGCCCTGGAACGACGCGATCTGCAGAGCCTGGATGAGGTGATGGAGGCATTGCAGCGTACCCTGGACACCTTCCGCTCCCTGGCCTCCCGGTCCCGCTGAGGCAGGTGCTGTTGCCATGGGTCAGAACCAACAGGTACGCCAGTTACTGGATCGGGGGTTGACCTGCTACGGCCTGGGCAAGCTGGAGGAAGCCATCTCCTGCTGGCAGCAGGTGCTGGATCTGGATCCCCACAACGAACGTGCCCGCGAGTACCTGAGCTTCGTCAAGTCCAACTGGGGTCCACCGGCGAAGGAGGAAACAAGACCCACCGGTACCGGTGCTTCCCCTCAAGAGCCCACGCCTCCGGGTTCTGATCAGCCACAGGCTGCCACTGCACCTGCAGGTCAAGGGCAGCACCCCCGGGCCTTTGTCAAGCCCGCAGTCGGTGTTACCGGTTGGGGCGACCTGTTCGGTCCCGCCCCCGCGGGCCAGCAACCCGCTAAGCAAGCGGTGGAGACCGCCACGCCGACGGTTTCACCGGAACCGGCATCTCCACCGGTTGCCAGCACCCCGGCGGTCGCCAACACCCCACCGGAGTCCGGGCAGCACTCCGTGCCGGCCACCCTGCCACCACTGCCGCCGGTTCCCGAAGAGCCCACTGCCGAAGCCGTCCCGCCGGAACCGTCTCCGGCTCCACCAACGGAGTCCACCCCGGCGGCTACCGCCGGCAACGGCACTCCTACCAGGACGTACGAATCGGTTCCCACGATAGTCAGGCCACCAACAGAGCCGATCACCGCCGACCAGGGCCCGGCCGGCACGGAAGCGATCCCGGCAGAAACCGGCCCGCCTCCGGCGGCAGAGACTGCTCCGGCGCCCGCGGCAGACGCCTGGGGCAGCCCGCCGGCAAGCACTGCCATTCCGGCACCGGGCGTCTCGGCCGAGGCCGACGTGGCGGCAGCTGCAAATGTTCCGGCGACCAGCCAACCGGCGACAGCCGCTGCCGGCGGTGATCCACTGGAACTGGTAACCAGCAGCGCCACTCCCGACGCGGCCACCGCCCAGACAAACGACCAGAACCAGGATGTGCAGTCGTTGATGCGTGGTATCAGGGACCTGCTGGAACTGGATGACTTCACCGGGGCCCGGGAACTGCTCGACAAGCTGCTGGCCCTGGAACCCGACAACCAGGAAGCGCTGGCCCTGCGCGCCGACGCCGAGAAACAGTTGACCGCCATGTACCTGTCCAAGGTGGGCAAGCTCGAGCAGGTTCCCCGGGTGCGCATTTCCCAGGAAGAACTGATCTGGTTGAACCTCGACCACCGCGCCGGTTTCGTGCTTTCGCTGGTCGACGGGCGGATGAGCTACGACGAAATCCTCAGCATCTGCGGACTGCCGCAGGTGGAAGCCTTGCGCATCCTGGCCGAGTTGCTGCAGGAACAGGTAATCGAGGTCTCCTGAAGCCGTTCATGCCAGCGGATCGGAATCATCCTCACGTCGCCGCCGGGCGGCAACGGTGGCCTTGACGTATTCAATCAAGCGATCCAGGTAGCTGTCGAAAGATGGGCAGGTTATACCCCGGGGTAACAACAACCGATCGCTGTTCTGATGGTTGTAGAAGGTCATGGTATCCAGGTAATCCATGGCCTGGCGATGGGCCCGGCTTACCTTCTCCAGGCCGGGTATCTTGAGAATTGCCTTGGCCAGACCCACCGAGACACGCAGGCGCGATGTCTTGCGGCCGGTGCGCTGGGCCAGCAGGTGGTAGACCCGCCGCGCCGACAGGGGATTGGGATCCACCAGGTGGAAGGTCATGCCCTCGGCCTGGCGCTCCCGGCTCAAGGCGCAGACGGCTGTGGTGACATAATCCACGGGTACCATGTTGACCGGTGCCTCTCCCCGTCCCGGCAGGGGCAAGGGCACCGCCACCGGTGAGGAAGCCAACAGCATGCCCAGGTAATATGGCCCGTCGAAGCGCCCGATCTCACCGGTACGTGAATCACCCACCACGATGGCCGGCCGGTAGATGCTCACCGGCAAGTGGGATGCCGCCCGGCGAACCAGCTTCTCGGCCTCGAACTTGGTGCGCTCGTAGGGATTGCGGAAGGACTGGCCCTCGTCCAGTTCTTCCTCCATGACTACTCCCTTGCGACTGCCGGACACGTAGCAGCTGCTCATGTGATTGAAGCGCTGCAGGCGCCGGCATTCGCCGGCCAGGTCCAGGACGTTGCCGGTGCCTTCCACGTTGACCCGCCAGATCACCGCTTCGGGAACCCGCAGGTAGGAAATGGCCGCCAGGTGATAGATGTCGGTAACCCGGGCAGTGATCTCCTTGACCTCGGAGGCCGCCAGCCCCAGGTGCATGTCGGCGATATCACCGCTGAGCAGTTTGACCCGCTCCAGGTTGCGCCGCCGCAAAGCCTTGACGTATTTACGGGCATCCTCGAGAAATTTTTCCTGCACCAGCAGGTAGAAATGACTCTGCGGCTCGCTGGCCAACAACTGGGCCACCAGCCGCTTGCCCAGGAATCCCGGGTAACCGGTAACCAACACCCGGCGTACCCGGCCCCGACCGCTACCGGTTCGTCGCCGAACGTTACCCCGGCTTTTCACTGTCTTGCTCGGACTCTTGCCGGTCATGACAACCCTCCAGATTCCCAGAGCATGAGCTTGGCCACACCGTCCACCTGCCGGCGTGTCGCTGGCAGCGTTCCGGAATTGTCGATCAGGAAATCGGCCGCCAGCAACTTGGTGGATTGCTTCATCTGTACCTCCAGGCGCTGCTCCAGTTGCACCGTGGAAACGCCTCCCCGGGTCAGGGCTCGTTGCCGGCGTAGTCGGCGTGGAGCCACCACCAGCACCAGGCCGGCCAGGCGCTTCCATTCCTGGACCTGGCTTTCCAGCAATACCGCCGCTTCCACCAGGCCGATGGCTGCCGGCACCGCGTCCAGTTGCCGCTGTACCTCCACCCATATGGCCGGGTGCAGGATCTGTTCGAGTTGCCGGCGCCGGGATTCACTGGCAAACACCTCCTCGGCCAGGCGGGCACGTGATAGCTGGCCCGTTTCCTCCCGGCAAGCGGGAAAAAACTGGGTGACTTGCTGTTGCACCGGCCCGGGCCGTTGCAACAGGCGATGGCCGATGACGTCGGCATCGACGACGGGGAAGCCAAGTTCCCTGAACATCCCTCCGACCGTGCTCTTGCCAGCTCCCAGGTTGCCGGTCAAACCGTAGAGGAACACCCCGGGCCCCCTTCATGGCCAGCCGAAACGCCCAGGCGAGCCCCCGGGCTCCGACAGCACCCATTCCCGGGCAACCACTCCCGGAGCCAACCGGACTTGACAGGCTTCTTCTTTCCCTCGATGAAAGTGAAGGAGCGAACCAGCTTGCCGTCCTTTTCGAAGAACACCACCATGCCGGTCTCGGGGTAGACGAAGTACTTGTAGCCCTTGCTGCTGACCCGCTCGACGTAACGCTTGCCGAATATCCGTTTTACCTGGTCCCCGGTTATCTGGCGCACAGGGAAGACGTCGATGCGAAAGAGTACGTCGTTCTTGTCGAAGTAAAAATCAGCCTCCAGGGCTCCTTCAATAGCCTGATCGCCTTGGTAGCTCAGGCCGTTCGACAACTTGCCGCCCTTGGAAAACTCCTTGAAGGGAGGACCGAACTTGTCGATGACCTCCTGGCGGGTGGTCTGGCCGGGCACAGCTCCCTTCCAGGCCTTGCTCCACGCCGACCCCGCGACTACCAGCAAGACCGCGACGGCAACCAGCCATGTCCCTGCGCGCGGGCCTCTCATGACGCCGGCCATGGTAGACACTGGCAACTAAAATGTCAATAACTCGGGATGGTTATATCTGGATCCCGTTCCCCCGGGACTCACTATCAACACCTGCCCCGCCTACATTGGACTTTCCCGTATTCCGCACCCGTCCGACTACCCGGGTCCCGATAACTGTCGGGGGGGGATGCTAACCTGGGTGCCGATAGCAAGGGAGGTGACACATGACGGACATCGGCAAGCGCATCGGTCCCTGGGAGCACTGCCCCGACTGCGGGGCCGTCCTGATTACCCTGCCCGGGATGCTCTACTGCTCCTGCTGCGGGTTCGACGAGGAACTGGTGGAGGAGGCGGCCGGCTTCCACGCCCGAGGCCGGGAGCGGACATCCTGGAGCGAGTACGGCCGCACCCCGGTTCTGGACCTGCAACCGGCCTGGCCGCTTCCCGGCCGGCGGGCCGCCTGAACTTCACAGCACCGGCGACAGCACCCGGCAGAGACTGGCGGTGAAACGCGCCAGGCGTGGCTCGCCGGACAACTTCTCCAGGGTCAGTTCGTCGGCGCGGCTGATGTCGTCGCGGAAGATTCGCTCCATGCGCCCGGCGAAGTCGCCCCCGCTTACCACCACGTTGACCTCGAAGTTCAGACGAAAAGAGCGTATATCCAGGTTGGCCGAACCGACCGTACACCAGGAACCGTCTACCACCATGGTCTTGGCGTGCAGGATGCCCGGGCTGTGCTCGTACAGGCGCACCCCCGCCTCCAGCAACTCCCGGTAGAAGGAGCGACCGGCCCATTTCACCAGCGGCAGGTCCGAGTTACCCGGCAGCAGCAGGCGCACGTCCACCCCGCGCCAGGCCGCCGTCTTGATGGCGGTGAGCATGGCGTTGTCGGGCACCAGGTAGGGGGTAGTAATATAGATGCGATGGCGGGCGGCGCAGACGGCGCTGAAGAACACCGCGTGGATGGTGTCGCGCTCCCGGTCGGGGCCGCTCTCGACCACCTGCACCAGGTTTTCACCTGGAGAACCTTCCCCGGTAAAGCCCTCCCAGTAGAGCCGGTCCTGCAGGTTCTCGCCGCTGGCGAAGAACCAGTCGTCGACGAACACCTCCTGCAGGCGCCAGCAAGCCGGGCCCTCCACGCGCACCTGGGTATCGCGCCAGGGCGCGTATTTTTTCTTGCGCCCCTGGTACTCGGCGCCGATATTGAGTCCGCCGGTAAAGGCCACCCGGCCGTCTACTACCAGCAGCTTGCGATGGTTGCGCAGCTGCGGCCGCCACACCGGGCGCAGGCTGAACACCGGCATGAAACGCGCGAACCTGCCTCCGGCGGCCAGCAGCGGGGCCAGGAAGGAGTCGGGCAAACGGTGGGAACCTACGGCGTCCACCAACAGCCGCACCTCGACTCCCTGGGCTGCTTTCTTTTGCAAGCGTTCGACGAACAGGCGCCCGGCCTGGTCGGGGCGGAAGATGTAGCTCATCAGGTGAACGTGGTGACGAGCGCCGTCGATGGCCTCGATCATGTGCCGGTAGGCGCGGTTGGCCTCGAGGTAGACATCCACGGCATTGCCGGCCAGGAAGGGCTCTCCGGCCACCCGGCAGGCCTGGATGGCGACTTCGTCCAGTTGCGCCGAGTCTTCCCGCACCAGCGAGGTACAACCTTCCCGGTGATGCGGGCAGGCGTCCGGGCCTCGCTCCAGTAACCCCCGGGCCAATCGGCGGCGGCGGCTCCGCCGGCGGACACGCCTCCTGCCCAGGGTAACGTAAAGCAACGCCCCCAGATAGGGGAGGAAGGCGATGAGCAGGATCCAGGCCAGGGTGGCCGCGGCCTCCTTGCGTTCGTCGACGATACGGACGATTAACGCGAAGGCCAGCAGGTAGCCACCCACGGTGGTGAGCACCGTCAGCACGGCCTGCCAATGCTGCAATAACCAGTGGGTCATGACGACTGCCGATGATAGCAGCATCGCCACCGGGCTGCCAGCACTGCTATTTGCTGGACACACCCCGACCTTTCATGCTGTGCTGGCGATAGTTGGCAATGACCGGAGGAAGACTGCCGTGGCCTTCAATCCCAATTACGTTCCCTGGATGAGCCTGCTGGGTATCATCGGCCTGGGCATCGGCTTCGCCATCGGTGGAGGACGAACCGATCCCCAGGGAATGATCCCTCCCCTGTATGGCTTGCTGATCGGTTCAGTGGTGGGCGTGCTGGTGCGCATTGCGTTGCGTCGCCGCCAGCGATGACAGCGACTACCCGTACCGTGGTGTGAACCGGTCGTCGGGGGACCGGTTTGAACCGTACCAGCTTTCATGCGAAAATCGCCTCTGGAGGTCGGGCCTGCATGAGGAGATTGCTCATCGTCGCGGCGCTGCTGCTGGTGCTGGCGGCCTGCAGTTATCAGCCTGCCTACGAGGGCACCCGGTGCGGTCCAGACGACAGTTGCCCCGCGGGGTTCATCTGCGTGCCCGGCGAGGAAGGTGGTATCTGTACTGCCACGCCCCCCGGAGACGACGGCGAGCCGACCGGAGCCGACGATGGCGGTCAGCAGGACGATGAGCGGTTGGATGGTAGCGACCAGGCAGGAGAGACCGACGGCAACAACTGCCAGCAACCAGATGCCGACGGTGACGGCCACCTGGCGCTGGCCTGCGGTGGCGACGATTGCGACGACTCGCGGGCCGACGTCTACCTGGGAGCCAGCGAACTCTGTGACGGGGTCGACAACGACTGCGACGGCCTGACCGACTCCGCCGACGACGGTCTGCGCCCGGCCCTGTGCCATCTGCAGGTCGGGGTGTGCGCCGGTGCCCTCAGCTCGGCGCAGGATTGCCGGGATGGAGCCTGGGTACCCTGCGACAGCGACGACTACCTGGCCAACTCGCCGGCATACGAGGTCGAAGAGAACTCCTGCGACGGGCTCGACAACGACTGCGACGGTCGGGCAGACGAGGAACTCACCGGTCCGGACTGCCCCCTGCAACAAGGTGTCTGCGCCGGCTCCCACCTTGCCTGCCTGGGTGCCGACGGCTGGGCCGAGGCCTGCGGTTCGGCCGACTACGGGCCGGATTACCAGCAACAGGAGAGTTCCTGCGACGGCCTGGACAACGACTGCGATGGCCTCACCGATTCCGACGATCCCGATCTGGAAATTCCCTCTTGTGAGAAGCAACAGGGTGTCTGCAACGGGGCCAGCAAGCTTCCCTCCCACTGCCAGGGGGGAATTTGGCAGGCCTGCGGCCCGGACGATTACCTGGCCCATGACGACGCCTACGAGCAAGAGGAGTCGAGTTGCGACGGGCGTGACAACGACTGTGACGGTTCCATCGACGAGGGCTGTGCGGGCTGCACCGACGGCGCCACCCAGCCCTGTCCCTTGCAGCAGGGCGTCTGTGCCGGCTCACAGAGCATCTGTCAGGACGAGCAGTGGCTGCCCTGCGATTACAGCGCCCACAGCCAGGGCAGCTACCAGCTGCCGCCGGAGACGGCCTGTGACGGGCTGGACAACGACTGTGACGGGATCACCGACGGCATGCAACGTCCCTGCCGGGAGCATCACCAGGGCATCTGCGCCGTCGGTTCCGAGACCTGCACCGGCCCCGATACCTGGACGGGTTGCCCGCAACCAGAATTGGAGGAGTGCAACGGTATCGACGACGACTGCGATGGATTGGTCGACGCAACCGACAGCGACCTGGTACTGGCCCCCTGCGAGCATGACACCGGTGTCTGCGCCGGCCAGCACCTGCACGGTGCCGACAAGTGCCAGGACGGTTCCTGGGCGTTTTGCGATCAAGCCGAGTACGGGTCCGATTTCGGTCCCGAAACCTGCGGAGACGGGCTGGACAACGACTGCGACGGCATTACCGACTGCGGTCCCCCCGAATGCGATGGCGCCAGCCAGCCCTGCCAGAACGACTGCCTGGCCGGCCAGCGCCTGTGCCAGCAGGGCGCCTGGGGGCCCTGCCTGCCGGAACCGGGCCCCGAGGGAGAGCAGTTCCAGAACTGTGGAGACGACCTGGACAACGATTGCGACGGCGTCAGCGATTGCGCCGTGGCTTCCTGTGACGGTGTGAGCCGTGTTTGTTTCATTTCCTGCCACCAGGGCAGCCAGTCTTGCTCGGGCGGAACTTGGACCAGTTGCGATGCAGAGCCACTGGTGGATGAACGCCCTCGCAACGGCAACTGCAGCGATGGTGTGGACAACGACTGCGACGGCAAGACCGACAGCGATGAAGACCTGTGCTGTCAAACGGCGGGAACCGCGGGCTCGCTGCTGCTGATTCTCTTGTGGCCACTGGGACTACGTCGTAAACTGGCCCGGTTGGTGGAACTTACGGGAGAGAGTGAGCAGACAAGGTGAATACAACAAGGCTTTCCCCCGGTGATCTGCTGCACCGGGTCAAGCAATTCAACAGACGGTTGCTGCCGCCGGAACGTTACCAGGAGGCGGTCACGCTGGGCTTCAGTGCCCTGGAAGAGGTCTACTTCGTTGGCAAGAACGTGGTGGATACCTCGGTGGGGTTCTCCGGTAAGCTGCTTTATGACGACGACTACCATGTCAAGCGACTGGCTCGCTACCGTGGTCAGCGACGACTGGTAGTCATGGTCACCGGTTACATGCAAAGCCCGCTCAGCTTCTACCGCCTGGAACGACAACTCGGCAATGAGCTGTTTGATGCTTTCACCTACATCTGGGGTGACTTTCCCTACAGCCAGGACATCACCTTGACATCACGGCAACTGGCAGCCATTCTGCGTCACATCCATGAGCGCGCCCCGGCGGCGGAAATATACCTGCTGGGCCATTCGCAAGGTGGCATGATCATACGAGCCATGGTGCAGCATGGCCTGGCCGACGACCTGCCCATCACAAAATGCCTGTTTCTGTCCTCTCCCCACCAGGGAACCTGGGCCGGGCTGGCCGCCTACCCGCACCGGGGATTGCTGCGACTGATGGGACTGGTTCCCTATGTGCGCAAGGTCACGGGGGAAAGCGGGCTGCAACTGTTGCCGGGTAGTGACTTCATCCGTCAGCTCAATGCTCGGCCGTTGCCTGAAAACATACAGTTTTCCTCTGTTTTCTATGCCCTGGACCCGATGATCTGGCCGCCGGCAAACGCCATCCTGCCATATCCCGAGGCTCGCAATCATTTCATCCGCAAGATCGGTCATGCTCAACCCCTGTACTGCTCCCGGGCCGCCCAAATCGCCATCAGCGAATTCTACGGCCAGCCAGCAGAGGGCCAGGGGCCGGTAGGCGGTAACCGGTGATGGCTGGCAGCCAGTCTTCTGCAACCACCCGCCCATCTGGAAAACTGCTGGCGGCGGTGGCGCTGATCAGCGGAGCCCAGCTACTTCTCGAACTGGTACTGACGCGGGTCTTTTCGGTGACCCTGTACTACCACTTCGCCTTCCTGGTGGTCAGCCTGGCCCTGTTCGGCATCGGCGTGGCCGGGGTAGCGGTAACGGTGTTGGGCTGGGGGCTGCGCGTGGACCGAATTCCACGCACCATGGCCTGGTGCTGCCTGGGCTTTGCCCTGGCCACGGTGCTGGCGCTGGCCGTGGTGGTGTCTACCCGTCTACCGGCCGGGGGGGGCTGGAAAGTACTGGCCAGCCTGGCCTGGTTGTATCTGGTTGCCGCTCTGCCCTTCGTCTTCGGTGGTGCCTGCCTGGCCATGGCCATGACCGGCTGGGCCGACCGGGCCGGACGGGTGTACTTCTGGGATTTGGGGGGTGCCGCGGCCGGTTGCCTGGCCACCATTCCCCTGCTCGACCTGCTGGGAGGTTTGACCGCGGTACTGGTGGCCGGGGCCCTCGGTGCCACTGCGGCCCTATTGCTGGTCGGGCGCCGGCGCCTGCTGCTAGCGGTGACCGTGGTAGTAGTCGCCGCGGCCTGGCTGTTGGTGGTACTGGATGCCGGGCTGGGCCTGTTCAAGGTTCCCTCGGTCAAGGCCATCGACGAAAAGCGCGTGCTCTTCGCCCGCTGGAACTCGCATTCACGGATAACCGTCATGCCCGGCGAAAAGGATTTTCTATGGATGAACATCGACTCCGACGCGGCTACCCGTATTTTCGCCGCCTCGGCCTGGCAGGACGGCCGGCGTGACAACCTGCGTTTTTCAGAAACTCGCCTGGCCTCCCTGGTCTACGAGCTGGGTTTTCCGGGCCCGGCCCTGATCATCGGCCCCGGCGGCGGTGCCGACATCATCGCCGCCCACCAGAAGGGGGTACGCTCCATAGTGGGTGTGGAGATCAACGACATCATCGTCGACGATGTCATGCTGGGCAGGTTTGCCGACTATGCCGGCCACCCGTACGAGCAGGAAGGCATCCGGGTGTTGATCGGTGAGGGACGCAGCACCATCCGCCGCAGTCGTGAACGGTTTGCATACATCCAGGCCACCCTGGTCGACACCTGGGCCGCCACCAGTGCCGGCGCCTTCACCCTCTCGGAAAACACCCTTTACACCGTGGAAGCCTTCTCGGAGTTCATCTCCCACCTGCGTCCGCAGGGGGTGCTGAGCATGACCCGCTGGTTGCGGCAACCACCGCGGGAGTTTGTACGCCTGGCCGCCATAGGAGTGGCCGCCCTGTACAGGCTGGGGCTGCAGCAACTATCCCGGCATTTCTTCGTGGCTGCCGATGCCCGCATGGCTTCGTTGCTGCTGAAAGCCACGCCCTTCAGCGACAATGAGTTGCAACTCCTGCGAACCGCCTGCCGACGAGACGGCCTGCGCGTACTGTTCGACCCGGCAACGCCCCCGCGAGACCTGCTCGGCAAGGTCATCACCACGCATCCTCCGGCCACCGCCTGGGCCGACTACCCACTCGACATATCTCCACCAGGCGACGATCGACCCTTCTTCTTCTACACCGTCAAGCCAGCCGATTTTCCGGCCCTGCTGCTGGGTCGCCAGCGTGGCCCCATCCAGCAGGCCGTGGAACTGCTTGCCGACTTGTTGCTGGTGGTTGCGGTGTTCGTGTTGCTGTTCTTTCTGGTACCACTGGCACTGGGGCGGCTGGCTGCTTTCCGCGAACACGGACGGCGAGGACTGCTGGCCCTGGCCTACTTCGCCTGTCTGGGCATGGCCTTCATCGCCCTGGAGATGGCCTGGATGCAACATTTCATTCTCTTCCTGGGCCACCCGGTATACGCCTTGTCGCTGGTCCTGTTCGTGCTCCTGCTGAGCACCGGGGTTGGCAGCCGCCTCAGCGAAAGGACTTCTTCGGAGCGCATCATGGCCAGCCTGGGCAGGACGGTGGCGGCCCTGGTGTTGGTGGCCAGTGCTTACGCCCTGTTCCTGGGGAATCTGTTCCGGGCCCTGGTGGGCTGGCCCCTGGCCTCCCGACTGCTGGTGTCCGGCCTGCTGCTGGTATTGCCCGGCCTGCTGATGGGACGCATGATGCCGCTGGGGGTGCGCCTGTTGCACCGGCAGAGTGCCACCGCCCTGGTGCCCTGGGCCTGGGGAATAAACGGTGCCGCCAGCGTTTTCGGCTCGGTGGGTGCGGTGGCCCTCTCCTTGAACATGGGTTACCGCTTCACCCAGTTCAGTGCCGCTACCATATACCTGCTGGGATTACTGCTGCTCTGGTGGTTCGAACAACGGGGACGCCAGCTCAGGGTTGCCTGAGTTGCAACTGAATGGTGGCGGCCGGGGGATGAGCATTGAGGTTGGCCTGGGAAGAACCGGCGGTTACCGCTACCGGTATCACCACGGCGGTGGCCAGTACCACTCCCGCGGCCGTCCAGAACCACCACTTGCGCCACCAGTCTTGATACCAAGGCGCAGCCGCCGGCTGTTGCTCGGCCGGGGGAAGTGGTTTTTCGGCAAGTCGATCTCCCAGCTGTTCAAGCAATTTTTGCTTTTGCTTCTGTTGCTCGGCAATGGCCTTTACCTCGGGCGACAGATCCTGGAAGGGTGTCAACACTGCCTCTACAAAGTGTCGTTGCCCTGCTTCCACGACAATTTCGCTGACGTAATCGTTGTACCCCTCGCGCATCACCATGATGTCGTGTTTACCCACCACGACGTTTTTTATAAGCGGTGTCCGTCCTGCCAGCTTGTTGTCGATATAGACCTCGGCGGCGTCGATGTTGGCGGTAACCTTGAGCAGACCCGACACCGGCAGCAGATCCACGGAGATTTCGGTGCGTCGTCCCCGGCGGATGCGAAATTCGGTCTTGAATGTTCCGAAACCAGCCTTGGTGGCCTTCAGGCGGTGTTTGCCCGGGCGCAGCTTCAGCGGTCTTTTGAATGGCGTCTTGCCCACCAGGCGGCCATCGACGTAGACGCGGGCCCCGTCAACGGGCGAATCGATGACCAGCCACCCCCTGGGCCGGGAACGGGAGTTGGCCTGTGGTACCAGGACCATAACCAGTATGGCTGACAGCAAAAGCCGAAGAGACTGCTGCAGGCTGCGATTCACGGGCACCGTCCTCACCGGGACACTCCCCTGTCCCGGTCGGCCTCCTGGATGTGCTTGAGTGCCTTCACGTAATCCTTCTCCGATACCACCCGGTGCTTGAGCAACACGTGTATCAGGGCACGCACTTTCAATTCCAGACCCAGTATACGGTGTTCCAGGCCCAACTGTCCACCGGGCGAAGCTGGTGGCTTGGACGAGCCCAACCGGCGTACTTCCGCCAGGGCCGCACGCAACGAGTCTTCAGAGGCACTGGCCCTGCTCCTCTGGCGCCCCGACTCCCGGGCCTGGGCCGAGTAGCGCTCGGCTCCCTTCAGGGTCCTGCTACTGGTGCTGCCGTGGTAGCTCTCCCTGATGGCACGCTGAATCGACGATAACCCCGCCAGTACCGGGTGAATGGAGCAACCAGCCACCTCTCGCATCCTCCTGACCACCGCCCGGTTGAGAGGATCGCTCATGGCCACCACCAGACGCCGGTCATCGCCGCGTCCTTCCAGGCGCAGGGGTACCAGGTCGAAGCGCTCGGCCAGACGCTGGGGAATTCTGGCCAGTGCCGACTTGTGCGGCCTGACCCGCGACAGATCCACCACCTCCATTTCCAGGGCCTTGCCCAGTGCTTCGGCAAGCTGCCACTCGGCAATAACCCGCATGGCCACCAGGGCCGTCCCCAGCCGGTATCCGGATTTTTCCTTGTAGCGAAGCGCCTCCTGCAATTCCCGCTCGTCGATCAGGCCATCTTCGATGAGAACCTCGCCCAGTCTCTTCCTCGCCATTCCAGTCCCTTCTCCGCCAAGCCGGCAATACGGCTAGATAGTAGCCAACCCCACGACTTTGTCCAACCGAAGAAAGTACGTAGGTAATATACTTGACTACTATATCCTACATGTAGTATTGTATACCACACAGGAGGTTGCATGGACAGATCAACCGATCGGCGCCAACAGAGTCGCTTCGACAAGGTATTCGCGGTATACATCAACGGGGCCTGGGGAACCGCCTTTGGCATCGCCCGCAACATCTCTCGTGGCGGCATGTTCATTGAGACTCCCGATCCCTACCCCCTGGGAAGCCGCATGGAGATCACTTTCAACTGGCCCGGCTCCAGCGTGGAATTGACCACCGTGGGAGAGGTGATCCACGTGTGCTTCGTCAATACCACCCCCGGTGGTGATCGTCGCTCATTGCTCATCGGTATGGGAGTTCGTTTCACCGGCCTGCTGCAGCAGCAGGCCGACCTGCCGGCCGCCACCGCCAAGGTCCTGCACTGAACCAGAATCTTTCACCTCGCACTTGCATCGTGAGCCCTTTTTGGTATTATGCGCTGCCGGTGCGCGATTAGCTCAGTTGGATAGAGCGTTGGCCTCCGGAGCCAAAGGCCACAGGTTCGAATCCTGTATCGCGCGTAGCCAAGGGAGTTGCACATGGCGAAGCGAGACAGAAGGCAGGGCAAGCCGGATTCCCGTCCTGAAACCAGGAAGGTGGAGCGCCGCCAGGGAGATCGCCGGCGCAGCACGCGGGTGCCGGTTTCTCTCTGGGTGGAAGAGTCCACGGGCGAAGAACTCTACTTCCAGCAGGCTGGCAACATCTCCGAGGGAGGAGTGTTCTTCGAACGCACCATCCCCCACCCCCCGGGCACCCGGGTAAACCTCAAGTTCGAGCTCCCCGACGATCTGGGGATCATCGAAACCGAGGGCGAGGTGGTAAATGTTCCGGCCGATCCGGACGGCCTGGGCGCCGGGGTGAAATTCATCAATCTCGACCCGGTGGAAGAACGCATCATCCGCCAGTTCATCGCCAGGAAAGCCGGTAAGGAAAAGAAGTAACCCGTCGGCTCAGGGTGAGCCTATCGCCTTGAGTTCCAGCACCACCTGGATCTCCTGACCATCTTCCAGCCGGTAGAGACCGACATCGCATCCTTGGCCCAGCAGGACGCCAGCTGCGTCCAATCCCCGGGCATGAAAGCGCCACACCGTACCACGGTCGGGAATAGCGGAGATGACCGCAGTGTCGACCGCCGGAAAGTTGATGCTGGTTTTCTTGAAGGCCCGCGACTCCAGCCCCGTGAAGGGTTCCGGCTGCTGCAATTCGTCGCAACGCGGACGGTTGGCCTCGGTCTCGAATAGATATACATCCACCCGGTCCAGGTTTTCCGCCAATTGTCGTGGCACCAACAGCTCGGCCTGCAATGAACCCCACCCCTGCTCACCACCACAGGCAACGAACAACAACGGCAACATCCCCAACCAGCACACCGCTTTCATTCCACCACCTGTATTCGCACCAGGGCGGTCCCCCCGGAGGGTCCTCCGGCGGTCAACCCGATGGCCAGTCCAGTGCCGGCGCCGGCAACCACTGCCCCCAACAGGGCCCACACCCACCAGGGAGTAGATGATTCTTTCTCCAGGACGACCGGCTCTGCCGGCTGAAAGGAAACCCTAAACGGCATACCGGCTGCAGCCGGCAGCCTGGCCAGAACCTGCCCAGTAGCCGACACCAGTTCCAGGTAGTAGCGCCGCACCAGCGCCCGGTTTCCCGCCGGTGACGGCAAGGCCACCGACCACGTCCCGGTGGCATCCCGCCGCAGCTGCTGCTGATTCCAGATCCCGCGTTCACCATCCTGCCAGTGGACCAGCAGGTGGGCCCCGGCCGGGGCGCCCGAACAGCCAACGTTCAACACCAGGGAGGCTCCCAGGAATACCCGGGCCGGTGGTTGATGCTGCCAGGTTACCGGGGCGTGGGTCGCCTCCCAGTCACGCTTGACCCTCGTAAACACGCGGGCAATTTTCGGCGGTGTTACCACGGGAAGCTGAAAGTCCGGCTGCAAACGCAGCAAACGCCGAAAGGTACTTTCGGCCTGCTCCACCCGCCCCAGTGCCAGTTGGCTGAAAGCCAGGTATTGCAGGGCGCCCACCAGCTTCTCCTCTGTCGGTTGTGCTGCCAGGGCCCGGCGCAACAGGCTACAGGATTCCTGGTATTCTCCCTGCAGGTAGGCCTGGATACCTTGGTCCACCAGCCGGTCTGGTTCACCAACCTGCTGCGCCGGCAAGACAGGAGCACGGAGCAGCAAAGCCAGCAACACCACCTTGACCCGCAACCTGGAGAACATGCTCCGCTTCCTCCGCCTGCTCATTCCTTCTCGGACAGTACCGCGTCCGCCGCCCGACAAACCAGCGGCAACATGCCCGGAACCACCTGGGAAATAAAACCCAGGTCGTTTATCAGGTTGATCCGTTCCACGCGCTTGCGCTTACGCACGGCCTCGAAGATCAAGCGCCCCACTTTCTCGGGGCTGTCGGCGGTATAGGGCAGAACCTTCATCGACAGGCGAGCGCCGGTGCTGCGGGCCTCCACGTTGTCGTAGAAAGCGGTGCGGGCCAGGAAGGGATAGACCGTGGTCACCCAGATACCCCAGCGGCGCAGCTCGAAGTGCAGCGTCTCCGACATGCTGCCCAGCGCCGCCTTCACCGCCGAGTAGGCCCCCCAGGTGGGTAGTTTGAAGTAGGCCTGCCCGGAGGAGATGTTGACGATGTGCCCGCTGCCCCGCCGGCGCATGGCGGGCAAGAAAGCATAAATGTGGTAAAGAGCCCCCATCAGGTTGACTTCTATCAGTCGGCGCCAGGTCTCGATGGAGGTGGAGGCCAGCGAACCATGATGGCCTACACCGGCATTGTTGATGAGGACATCGGGTGAACGGTTCTTCTCCTCCAATTCGGCTGCCAGCGCCTCCACGGCCTGCTGGTCGGTCACGTCCACGACCTGAGCCGTCACCTCGGAACCACGACGACGCACTTGCTCCGCAGCCTGGGCAAGTTCCTCCTCATCGCGATCGGTAATCACCAGCCGGCTGCCCGCATCCGCGAAAAAGCCGGCCGTGGCCAGGCCGATACCGCGGGCTGCTCCGGTTATCAGCACCTGCTTGCCTCGCATTTCCACCATGGCTTGTACTCCTTTCCGAAGTCGCTGCGATCTGCCAGACCCGCGATATCAGAAATCTGCCTGTCGCGGAGCCCGGGGGAAGGGTATCACATCACGAATGTTGCCCATCCCCGTGCAGAACTGCACGAACCTGTCGAATCCCAGCCCGAATCCGGCGTGGGGGACCGTTCCGTAGCGCCGCAGGTCACGGTACCACCAGTAGTCGTCACGATTCAGGCCCATTGCGGCGATGCGCTCGTCGAGCAACTGCAGGCGCTCCTCGCGCTGGGAACCGCCGATGATCTCGCCGATGCCTTCCACCAATACGTCCATGGCCGCCACCGTACGCCCGTCCTCGTTGCTGCGCATGTAAAAAGCCTTGATCTCCCTTGGGTAGTTGACGACTACCAGCGGTTGCTTGAATTTCTTTTCGGTCAGGTAGCGTTCGTGCTCGCTCTGCAGATCGCTGCCCCAGTGCACCGGGAATTCGAACGACTCTCCGCTTTTCTGCAACAACTCGATTGCCTCGGTATACTCCAGCCTCCGGAAGGGCTTGTCAACGATATCCTCGAGCCGCTTCTTTACCCCGGGTTTGATGCGCTTGTCGAAAAAGGCCACGTCGTCAGCCCGTTTACTCAGCAGCCGTTCCAGCACGAACTTGAGAAACTCCTCGGCCAGATCGGCACAATCGACCAGGTTGGCGAAGGCGACTTCCGGCTCGACCATCCAGAACTCGGAAAGATGGCGGCTGGTGTTGCTGTTTTCCGCTCGAAAGGTGGGCCCGAAGGTGTACACCCGGCTCAGGGCACAGCAATAGGTCTCCACGTTGAGTTGTCCCGATACCGTCAGTCGCGTCTCCCGCCCGAAGAAGTCCTGCTCGAAATCTACCCGGCCATCGACCGTCAGCGGCAAGTTGAGCAGGTCCAGCACCGAGACCCGGAACATGTCGCCGGCGCCCTCGCAGTCGCTGGCGGTGATGATGGGCGTGTGAACGTAGTAGAAATCGCGCTCATCGAAGAATTCGTGGATGGCCAGGGCCAGGCAATGCCTGACCCGGGCCACGGCCCCAAAGGTATTCGTGCGGGCACGCAGATGGGCCACCTCGCGCAGGTACTCGAAGGAATGGCGCTTGGCCGCTATCGGGTAGCTGTCGGGATCGTCCACCCAGCCGATCACCCTGACCGCCCCGGCGTGCAACTCCACCCGTTGTCCCTTGCCGGGCGATTCCACCAGGTGCCCGTCTATTTCCACGGCGCAACCGGTGGTCAGGTGCAACACCTCGTCCTGGTAGTTGGCCAGTGAACCCGGTACCACCACCTGCAGGAGGTCAAAACAGGTGCCGTCGCTCACGGCCAGGAAGGACAATCCTCCTTCCGCCTTGGAATCACGGCGAGTTCTCACCCAGCCCTTGACCGTCATCTCCGTACCCGGATCGGCCGCCAGGACGTCTTTGATCTTCCACCACGACATCACGTAGCTCCCGAAGCTGTGTGCCTGCGGGCCAGACTAGAGAAGAACAGGACTTTTTTCAACTACGCCGCGCAGCGGCAACTGCCCCCTCTGGCGGACATCGACCGTCCCGGGCCGGCACCGCGTCCGGGATTGCGGTAAGCGGATCAGAGCAGTTGCAGGGTGTCGCTGAGCTCGCGGTGAAGACCCCGGGGGGCAGCCACCAGGAAGCGATCTATCTTCTCACCGCCCAGGTATTCGTCCAGTTCCACCCGGGAGCCACCCACGTCCAGCAACGCCCCGCCGGCAGACTCCAGGATCACCTGGCCGGCGGCTATGTCCCAGACGTGCACGTTCCCCAGCAGGGCCGCCGTGGCGGCACCACGGGCCACGTAGGCCATGTGAGCGGCCGAGGACCCCAGGGAGCGCACCTTGCCGGGAAAACTGGCCCGGAAATCCGAGTGGAAGCGGGAGTAGGTCAGCAGCAATGACTCATCGTCCACCGACTGTTCCCTCACCGCAATGACCCGGTCGTTGAGCATGGCCGGTCCTCCAGCCATGGCCGCGTACAGTTCCCCGGTCACCGGCAGGTAGATCACCCCCACCACCGGCCGGCCGCCGTCGAAAAGACTTATCGACACCGCCCATATGGGCATGCCGGCACAAAAGGAGGCAGAGCCGTCGACGGGATCCACCAGCCACAGGGGCCGTTGCCGATCCCGCTGCACTTCCTCCTCGCGGTCACCCTCTTCTCCCAGGAAGGTATGATCAGGGTAGGCCTGGGCAACCTCCCGGCGAATGTACTGTTGCACCACCAAGTCGGCCTCGGTAATGAGCACGCTGTCGAAGCGTAGCGTGGGGTTGGCCCGCCCATAGTAGGAAAGCGCCAGGGCCCCCGAGGCTCGGGCCAGGCCCCTGGTAAAGGCAAGGATCTCCTCCCGCTCCTTGCGCGTGAGCCGGGCCCGCAGGGCCCGGCCGGCTGCGCTTGCTCGCCGGGACCTGGCTAGCTTTTTCTTGTCTCTCTTCCTGGTCATGTAACCTCCTTCTCCGGTACCACCTTGACCACCACTTTCTACATGCCATCGCCAGCAATAAAAAATCAACCCTTGACAACCTTGCAGCTACACCGCCAGCGGGGCCGATTCTGGTTGACCGGAAAGAAATTTTCTGCTTTGCTCCGTAGGCAATCGAGCAGCGACGACAACCACGGTAACGCACAAGGAACCCATATCCCAAACCCGGAGGAAAAATGAAAAAGCTACTGGTACTCGCCGCCGCCACCGCCCTGGTATTGTCGTGGGGATGTTCCAAGAAATCATCCGATCCTCTCGATGCCATGATCGGACACACCAAGGCCATGATGAAGATCATCAAGGACAACAAGGACGATTGCAACAAGGTAGTGGCTGCACTGGAGAAGTACAAGAGCGATCACCAGGCCGAGTTTGCCGAGCTCAAGAAACAGGGCGAAGCCATGGAAAAGAGCATGTCCGACGAGCAAAAGAAGAAATACGCCGAGGAGGCCATGAAGAAGATGGGATCGCTGATCCAGGACTCCATGGCCACGGTGATGGAACTCAACCAGAAGTGTCCCGAGCAGGCCGCCAAGATCAGCGCGGCCATGAATGTAATGAAGTAGGCCTGCTGCCCGGCATCCCACCCGCAGGCACCGACCTGCCGGGCGGGAACAATTTCTGTTTTCCCCAAGAGGTCCTCAGCGTTGAAGAAAGAGCAGCGCCGCGCTCACATTTTGGAAAGCGCCCTGGAGGTATTCGCCACCAAGGGCTACCATGCAGCTACGGTATCCGACATCATCAACAAGGCCGGCGTGGCCCGCGGCACCTTCTACCTGTACTTCGGCTCCAAGCGGGCCCTGTTCGACCAGTTGCTGGACGACTTGTTCGAATTATTGCACAACAGCGTCAAGCGTATCGATCCCGGTCGCGGGGCGGCCGGAGTGCTGGCCCAGATGGAGGCCAACATCGACGCGGTGTTGCAGTTGATGCTGGACAACCGGGCCATGCTGCGCATCCTGATGTCGGAGGCGGTGGGGCTGGACCCTGGCTTCGACAAGAAGGTCTACGAGTTCTACGACCGCCTGCTGGAGCTGACATCTCGTTCCCTGGTACTGGGCAGGCAGATGAAGGTGGTCCGTCCGGTCGACACCCGGGTGGTTGCCGTGTGCATCATCGGTAGCGTCAAGGAAGTGCTCTACCAAATCGCCATCGGTCGCAAGCTGCCGCGCCGGGATGTACTGGTGCGGGAAATCCTGGAATACGGCGTTCGCGGCCTGTTGGAACCGGAAGTAGCCCGCCGACTGGGGTATCACCGCAGCGACAGGACCAAGTAACGACTAGCTGGCTACTCCTCCAACCAGTCGCTGGTGTCTTCCTTCTCCTCGTCGGTTGGACCCTTCTTCGCGGAGGACTTGGCGGCAGGTGCCTGCTGTTTCTTGCCGGGTTCGCCCAGCAACTGCTGCCGGGTGAACATCTCGGCGAAGTCAATCTCGGCGATGTAGGCATCGTCATTCTTCTCGCCGAGCAGTACCGAGGTAATCTTCACTTCGAGGCTGACAACCGAGGATTTTTCCAGGCGGAAATAACGCAACAGGGGTTTATTGGAAAAGCTCATCTCCACCATGTCGCCGTAGATGCCCAGTCCCAAATCGGAATCCAGGTCAACCTCGCTGGCGGTGTCGTAGCGATCTGCACTGGTCTCCACGGTGACCTCGGCCCGGTGTACGCGATTGTTGTCCAGCCAGTCGCGCTTGCTGCGCGCGAAACCATGCAACATGCCGATCAGGCCCAGATTTACGGGCCTGGGGAACTCGAATACCAGCTTCTCCCCCACGCCGGTGCCCTCGGCCCCCTCGGCCCAGGCAGACCTGAGATCGCCATCCATGACGTTGCCGGGAGAGGTCTCCTCGGACAGCGTGGAGGAGGCGGTGATTTTCACCTTGGCGAAGGGATCCCCGGCCTCACCGCGGAAGTAGAAATCCTTGCCGTGCACCAGCCGCTTGTGAAAGCCATGATCCCCGTCCAGGGAAGTCTGCACGAATTCGACATCCAGGGTCGGAACCGTCACTGTCAGGTTCCGGGGATACAGTCCCTTGAAGTAGCCGTGCCACAATACCCGGTATCCCTGTACACCTTCACCCAGGATCAAGATGCCACCAGGGAGATCGACGGCGTCGCCCGGTTCACGATAACAGACGATCACTTCCTGATTGCCGTCGCCATCCAGATCGACCTGTTTGACGCTGGTCACCAGGTGATGGTAAGTGATGGCCCGGTAGTAGAGACTGCGCTTATAGCCATCGTTCTCGGCCCCTGATGACGAATAGACCCCCAGCATCACCATGACCACGACGATCAGGGCCGACACCACACCACGCTCTGGCAGCCGAGATTTCAACACGCTGCCCCTCTGTTCAAGCAAACCCGATCTTCGCAGTCATGCTAGTGCAGGAGTAAGTTGCTGTCAACTTTACAGATTCAATAGTTTCTTAACACAGGCAATCACCTGAGGGGCCTGGATGGGCTTGGTGATGTAGGCATTGGCCCCCAGGCTAAGCGCCCGCTGTCGGTCCTCGGCCGCTCCCTCGGTGGTGATTATCACGATGGGTACTTCCTTCCACTTGTCGTCGGAACGCACCAGGCTTACCAGCTTGAGGCCATCCATGACGGGCATGTTGATGTCGGTGATGATAATATGAAAGGGGCCGTTGGCCAGTTTCTTCAGGCCATCGACACCATCGTCAGCCTCTACCACCTCGATCCCCTTTATGCGACGCAAGGCGAAGCAGATCAATTGCCTCATGGTGGGCGAGTCCTCAACAACCAGTGCTCGAATCGACTCCGGCATCTCCCTCGTCTCCCTGGATGCCGTCCTCAATCAGAGGCCAGCATCCGGCGGAACCCCTCCGCGTCGTGTGGTATCTTGCCCGCTTCGGCATGTAGCCGAGCCGCCGCCATGGCCGTTGCGGAATGCAAACCCAGCAGGCCAAACAGCTCCCGGTCGAGCTCGGTCACACAGGGCTTGTGTTCCAGGAACTTGAAAATACAAATCACTCCCAGTGTCTCCCCGGCAACCGCCAGCGGAATACAGACCCGCGGCTTGTCGCCCTCGGCCTTGGCCAGGTTGCCGCTGTCAACGTATGGTGTGCCATCCTGAGCCGCCTTGCCCGCTACTCCCCGACCCATCGTCAACGGTGAAAGTTGCTCGATGACACATTTCTCTCCCCGCACCGGCAGGAGGCGATTGCCGTCGAGTACGTACAGGCAAAACACTTCCCCACCAATGAGATTCACAATGATCTCGAAGGTGACGCGAACTACCTCTCGCAAGTCCAGGGAGGAGTGTAGTTGGTAGCTGGCGATATAGAGATTGGCCAGGCGGTTGTACTCTTGCTCCATCTCCTCGTAGCGCTTCAAGTAATCCCGGTTCTCGCTTTCAACGGCACGAAACCGCTCAAGCAGCTGGTTGCGTTGCTCATCCAGTTCCTGGAGTTGGTCCAGCAGTTGCCGGTAGTTGTCCGGTCCCAGGCGTTTCTGTGCCAGCACCCGGTGTTCTTCCTCGAGACGTACCAGCCGGACACGCAGGCGCTCGTTTTCTCTCAACAGTTCCTCGGTAAACTGCACACCGCGCCGAAACACCTTCAGAAATTCCTCGGCGGCGGGTTCCTCACCTGCTTCACGTTTACCTTTATTCTCTCTATCCTCGCTCATTTTACTCTCTGCTGGCAGCCTCCGTTGTCACCCCGGTTGTTCGCCAACCATACCACCTTGATCGGCGCATTTCAATCATTGCCATCCCCTTGTTTTTCCAAGAACAACTTGATTACCGAAGGAATATCGTCAAGGTGGGCGATCTGGTCCACGCTGCCGGAATCGATGGCCTCCTTGGGCATGCCGAAAACCACCGCTGTCTCCTCCGACTCGGCCACAGTACGTCCCCCGGCAGCCTTTACCGCCTGCATGCCCTGGCAGCCATCGGAACCCATGCCGGTGAGCAGGATAGCCATGCATTGGTGACCCATTGCCCGGGCCAAGGACGAGAACAAGAGATCTATTGAAGGAACATACTTGGCATCTTCGGCCGGTTCCACGATCTTAGCCAGCAACTGCTCCTGACGGCGCTCCACCACCAGGTTGTTACCGCCCGGAGCCACGAGTACCTGCCCGGCCCGCAATACCTGCTCGCCCTCGGCCTCACAGACATGCAGGCCGCAGAGGCGATTCAATCGCTCGGCAAACGCCCTGGTAAAGCCCTCGGGCATATGCTGGGCAACCAGGTAACAAGCTCGGGCGTTGCTGGGAACCCGTTGTAGAACACGCTGCAGGGCCTGGGGGCCACCGGTGGAGGCCCCAATGGCCAGGACCGCAATTTCCACCGCGTCAACTTCACTTGATATTTCCACCGCCGGCAATGGAGAGGAAGAGCCTCCACTCACCCTCTTCAGACCTTCCGTCCGGAGCTGGCGCACCAGCCTGATCTTCTCGAGCAATTCGTCCTTGATCTTGTGGACCTCGGGTGACAGGTAGCGGGTGGGCTTGGCGATGAAGTCCAGGGCCCCCAGCTCCATGGCCTTGAATACGTTCTGTTTGCGACTGTATGAGCTGATCACAATCACCGGTGTCGCCTGCCGACTCATGAGTATTCGCAGGAAGGTAAAACCATCCATGCGGGGCATTTCCAGATCGAGGGTGATGATGTCCGGGCGCAGGCGTGCAGCTTCCTTGATCCCCTCCTCTCCGTTGGAGGCCAATCCCACCACCTCGATCTCGTCGTCCGACTCCAACATCTCCACTATCGCCTGCCGGTTGTAGGCCGAGTCATCTACCACCAGAACACGAATCTTACCAGTCACCATGACTCGACTCATCCTTCCGCTCCTTGCGTGCCCCCCAGTGCCGGTTTACGATAGACCATGTCGTTCTTGAGGTGAACCAGCTCGAAATCCGTACTCACGTTGAGCAACGATTCCGAGTGGCCCAGCAACAGGTAGCCACCCTCGGCCAGCTTCTCATAGAAAGCCCTTACCACTTTCAGGCGGGCCGACTGGTTGAAATAGATGAGTACGTTGCGACAGAAGATGACATCGGCCAGTCCAATCAGGGCCAGCATCTCGTCGTCGAGCAGGTTGAGCTGACCGAAGCTGACCATTTCCCTGACCCGGTCTGCTATCACCCAGGTGTTGCCCTGCTGTCGAAAATACTTGTTCAGGTAATAGTTGTCGATGGAACGGAAAGAGGACTTTCCGTAGACTCCGCGCCGAGCCGTCTGGATCACCTTGCGGGAAATATCATTGGCAAAGATTTCAACATCCCAGCCAGTCAGTTCCTCACGCTCCAGCACCAGCATGGCAATGGTATAGGCCTCTTCTCCAGTGGAACAACCGGCGGACCAGAAACGCAGCCGCCTTTGCCGTTGCCGTCTGTCGATCAGCTCCGGCAAGATTTCCTCGGAAAAAGCTCTCAGCTGGTAGGCTTCGCGAAAGAAGTAGGTTTCGTTGGTGGTGAGTAGCTCGACGATTTGCTCCAGTTCCTGACCGCGATCCTTGCTGTAACGTACCAGGCGGTAATAATCGTTGAACGACTGTAACCCCTGGGCCCGTACCCGGCTCGCCAGCCGCTTTTCCAACAGGTAGCGGACGTCGTCCTGAAAGAATATCCCGCAGAATTCGTAGACCAGGTCACGTAGCAGGCGAAACTCGTCTTCAGACATCTTTAGGGATTGCTCGACCACTCAGTCACCATGGCCCCGTGGCCAGTTACTCATGGGCGCTTCGATTCAGCCGCCAAACGTCGTTTGAGAATCTGTTGCATGGTCTCCCTGACCCAGTCCTCATCCTCTTTTTCCACGCTCTCCTTGAGCGCATGTAGACATTCCACGTCGCCCAGGGCTTCCACCGTCTTGGCGGCCTGTACCCTTACCGACCAGCTGGCATGCCGCAATCCAGCCAGAACCAAGAAGCGCACTTTCTCGACCGGCCACCCCTGGCAACTGGCCAGTACTTCTCGCAACACTTCTGCGTCGGGGTGCTGGCAAGCCTCATCCAACCAGCTGGGATCATCGTCCCACTTGAGTTTTACCAGGGCCCGCGCTGCTTCTCCGGCTACCATGCCGTCGTCTTCAGACAGCAGTGGGCGAATATGCGCTCCCAGAGAACGATCCCCCGTATTGCCCAGCGCCACCAGTGCTTCGCGAACCACCAAGGCGTCGGGATCTCTAAGGGCAATGACCAGTAAGGACAGCAGGCCTTCATCGTCCCGACCGGCCAAGGCCCTGACGGCGGCCAGGCGCACATGGTTGTCCTCATCGGCCAGGGCCAGGCGCAGGCGTTCATAGCTAGCCTGACCACCACCAATCCTGCCCAGGGCAGAAACCGCCGCCGCCCTGATGGCGGGATCGTGGTCTGCCGCCAGGTGCATGACCTGGTCCTGGTTTTCCAGACGGGCCAAGGCACAGATTACCTGGGCAGCAGCTTGCCGCAATTGCGCTTGTTGTTGCTGCAGCAGCGGCTCCATGGCCTGAACCACTTCGCGTTGAAAACTCTTGCCCAGTGCCACCAGAGCGCCTACCAGGCTATCAGCATGGGTGGCGAAGTTACGCTGTAGAAATGATGTCAGCGTTTCCACCACTTCCACTCTGGCCACCCGGGCAAGAGCAGACTGGGCAGCCCGGGTGACATCCTCGTCCTGATCGAGGATGGCCTCCAGCAACCGTGGGACGCTGGAGGCATTCTGCAACTGTCCCAGCACTTCGAGAATGAGGGTCTTTTGATTGCTACTTGCCTGGTCAAATTTCTCTTCCAGCTCGCCAACCACCCTCTGTCCCAACCCCAGCAGGGCTTCTCGAACCTGCTCACGCAATGCCGGATCCTCGGCGACCGGCAATAGCAACTCCGCGGCCCGTTCGCGGCCGCTCCAGCCCAGCAACATCACGGCCGCTTCACGGTCCTCGCGAACACTGCTGGCCAGCATGCCGGCCAGGGTGTTCATCAGCTCATCGCCCAGGCGCGCCAACTCCACCCTGACGTCAACCCGGCCCTGCTGGTCGGTCAGCAAGGCATATTCCACCAGCGCCCGTGCGGCAGAGGCTCTTTCCACCCGACCCCGAGCCTGCAAGCCCTTTACCAACAGCGGTAAAACCAGTTGCCGGCGCGCTCGTCCCAGCAAGCGGTAGACCATTGGTCGCAGGGGACCTGTCTGCAGCAAATCCAAGAGCAACTCCAGGGGAGCATCGGCTCCGAGCCGATCGAGGGCATCCAGGCAGGAGAGGCGAACCATCAGGCCGTCCCGCTGCATCTGCTCCACCAGTCGGGGTGCCAGCGAGCGATCACCCAGTCCGCCCAGGGCCTCTATGGCCGCCGCGCGCACGTTTTCATCATCATCATCCAGTCGCTGCAACAAGCCACCGACAGCAGCAGATTCGCCGATTTCTCCGAGAATATCCGCGGCCAGCTTGCGCTCGTCCACACCACCCGTGGCCAGTACCTCCAGCAGGGGTTCCACAGCTGCCGGACCGCAACGGGCCAGTACCTCGGCCGCTGCATTGCGCAGGCCGGCATTATCCTGCTCGGCCAGAGCCCCCACCAACGTCCTGACCACCTCGGTGGGAATGCTTTGCTCCAGCAACTTCTCCACGGCGAACTTGCGCACCCGCCAGCTGGCATCGGCCAGCAGACGCAACAACACTTCCTTCTCGGGAAGTTGTTTTCCGGTAAACAGCCGTTGCGCGGCTCGGTAGCGAATCTCCTCTACAGAACTATCCAGCGCGGAAATGGCAGGTTGTAGCTCGACATCCATTATTCATCCCTCGCGGACGCTTCCTCTTCTTCTTCAACGCCGCCCAAGAGCTCGCCACAGGTAGAAGCCTGGGAACAAAGACGGCTGGCCAGTTCCTCGATGTCGGCTGTAATAGTGCGCTCTTCTTCCATCATGTTGCGCACGTCCTCGGCCACCTTGCTGATGTGCTCGACACCACTCGACTGCTCCGTCATGGCCTTGCCGATGAACTTGAGCATGTCGGCGATTTTTTCCATGTTCCGGCTTACACCCTCGACTGCCTTGACCTGTTCGCTGGCACTGCGCTGGACGAAACGCGAGTCTTCGCGCATCTGCTCGGAGACCTGATGAATTCGGCTGCCCCCGGCGGACTGTTCTGACACCGCTCTCTTGATCAAGTGCACCATCTCGCTCATCTGGTTCATTGACTTGGCGATGGACTGGGTCATGCTGGAATGCTCTCCGATCGACTTGGCGATGCTGTTGGCCATTTGCGTTACCTGGCGTACCGACTCGAGGATCTGCTGCAAGGCCCGATCAGCACGATTGGCAAGCTCCACTCCCTTGCGAACGCTGCCGCTGCCACGCTGCACGGCATCGATGGCCAGCCGCGAGTCGCTCTGCACGCCACGGATGAGACCCGAGATTTCCTTGGTCGAGGTGGAGGTGCGATCAGCCAGTTCCTTGATCTCGTCGGCCACGACCGCAAAGCCCTTGCCGTGTTCACCGGCGGCGGCGGCGATGATGGCGGCGTTGAGCGCCAGCAGATTGGTCTGCTCGGCAACGTCACCGATGACGGTGAGGATCT
>QMME01000001.1 GCA_003647095.1 Deltaproteobacteria bacterium | reverse complement strand
CGAATCTCTTCAGCCGGCAGATCCCACTCGAAAACGTCCTGCACGCCATCCGCCTCGCAACCCTCAGGCGCCGGGATTCCGGCAACCTCGGGCCGATTTCCTCGCTCGCCTACTTCCGCTTGGTCGCCACCCGACTCACGAACGAAGAACTCGAACCCTTCTTCATCGCCTACATCAGCTCCAAATTCCAGCAGCTCGTCAATGAACCCGTCATCGAAAACTCCAAAACCGCGGCCTCTCCGCCAAAATCCCGCGGTTTGTGATCGCCGTTTACACACGCGCTCCAGGACGCCGCCACATCCCCCGATGACATCGACGAGAACACAGCCCGCGAGAGCAGTTCAAATGCTTGAATTTGCTCTGCTTATTGAGTTGCTAAACGGCCCGGAGAACGCCTCCATGGCTCTCGAGAGCCGGGTCTACAGGGGCCCCGGCGACGAGACCACGAGCCGAGGAGGACGATGATGACAACCCGAAAACGCAAGAAGGACAGGCGCGGGCGGGCGGCGGTCGCCGACGTCGCCGGGCAGCTCGCCGCGCTCCACGAAATGACCGTGGGCCAGCTCAAGGACAGGTACCGCGAGGTCTTTGGCGAGCCCACCCGCAGCGGCAACAAGCCCTACCTCAAGAAGAAGGTCGCCTGGCGCATCCAGGAGCTGGCCGAGGGCGGGCTCTCGGACCATGCCCAAAAGCGCATCCAGGAGCTGGCGCCCGACGCGCCGGTCCGATGGCGGGCGAGCAACGGGGGCTCACGGAAAGCACCGCCAGCACCAGCGCTGGAAGAACCGCAGCGCGATCCGGCCCTGCCGCCGCCGGGCACGGTCTTGACCCGCGAGCACAAGGGCGTCGAACACCGGGTCACCGTGCTCGATGACGGCTTCGAGTACCAGGGCAGCCGGTACAAGAGCCTCTCGAAGATCGCCCTGGAGATCACCGGGACGCGGTGGAACGGCTTCCTCTTCTTCCGTTTGAAGCAGCGGACGCGGAGAGCCAGGGCGGGAGCGGAACAATGAGGAAGCGCCGAAACGGCAACGCCGGCCCGCCGCCGGAGACCAGGCGGTGTGCGATCTACACTCGCAAGTCGACCTCCATCGGGCTCGATCAAGACTTCAACACCTTGGACGCCCAGCGCGAGTCCTGCGAGCGGTACATCAAGTCCCAGGCGCACGACGGCTGGAAGCTGATCAAGGAGCAGTACGACGACGGCGGCTTCACCGGCGCCAACCTGGAGCGGCCCGCGTTCCAGCGCCTACTGGCCGACATCGAGGCTGGCAAGATCGACATCGTGGTGGTCAACGAGGTCGACCGCCTGTCGCGCTCGCTGCTCGACTTCGCCCAGGTCATGGACCGCTTCAACCAGGCGGGCACGGCCTTTATCAGCGTCACGCAGAATGCGTTGCTCAAGAAAAAGTAAGCGCTTTGGGCTGATCGCCCTCGGGGCCTGGCTCCTTGCGTATTGGGCGAGAGCACGTCAGGCCGCATTAAGGTATAGCCTGCAATAGATCGGCAAGTTTAACCAGATCCGGGACAATTTCCTCCAGAACAGAGGCCGGAATATAATGGCCCATGCCGTACTTGAAGGAGAAATAAATGGTGTCTTTGTAAATCTGGAAATAGTTGCACGGTCGCTTCCAGCGCTTGACGAACTGCACGGTATGCTCCAGAAAAGGGGTGGCATCCCGCAGTTTTCTCCCAAGGTCATCGGATGCAAGACGTGTTTTGAGAAAACCATCAAACCCATTATTTCCACTATCGAAATTTGTTTGTTTCCTGTATGTGGCGATCTCCTCAAGGCCTGGAACAGGGTCCATGTGCAACTCGATGGTGGCACTGCTCTCCGGGTTAACCACAAAATTATACCCGCCATATGTTCCGGTGTATTTGCCGTAGTTGTGGGATGTTTTGCTTTTGTCTTCTTTGAAGCCGAATTTTTTTGCCGCCTTTGGTAATTGATGAATCGCTTTTCTACGTCCCAGTCCTAAAATATCGAGAAAAAACAATTCAGACAGACCCCAAAAAAACAGGAGTCCAACGATGATTGTGGCCACAGGGATGATCAATTCTCCCAAAAATGCCATGGACAACTCTCCTTTGATATTTCGTGACCGCTCACGTGGTCTAACCGCCTTATGGCATCAAGTGTGTCGCGAACAATCTATAAAGTACGTGTAGGCCCCAAAAAGGCCCTTTCGGTTCCGCCTGTATGCGGGGATCTTGTTGGGTTTCATTCCAAACGAATAAGTTCATGGGTTGATCTTTGCGGCTTTGGGCGCGGCAATCAAGGAGAATCGCGTGGCTGTCTTCGGGCATGACGCAAAGATACAGATCTCTTCGGTGGCCAGGCGCAGCGGTACACCGAAATCGAGCCGCGTCGATTCCGGTGAGTGTCAGGGTAGTTGTCGGACGAGTTCTTCTTGGGCCTGTCCCCGTGCTTTTTCGGATTCTATTTTTCGCTCCGCGACACCGTTCACGAATGGAAGAGCCGTCGGTGGGACATGAAGGAAACGGCAACCTTGACAACTTGGCCAACATGCCACACACTTTCCGCGGCAGTGCTGGAGGAGCCATGCCACGGGCCGATGACAGTGTTTTCAAGATGCAGGCGCGGGTGCTCAAGGCCCTGGCCAACGAGTCGCGCCTGAAGATAGTCGACCGGCTCTCCCGCGGCGAGTGCTCGGTGGGAGAACTGACCGATCTGGTGGGCCTGGATCGCTCTACCGTGTCCAAGCACCTGGCCGTGCTTCGCAGCCACGGCATCGTAGAGGACCGGCGCGAAGGCAACGTGGTCTACTACAGGCTGCTTACCCCATGCGTGATGGACTTCTTTTCCTGCGCCATGCAGGTAATCAAGGAGCGGGCATGAATGGGCCGGTTTTTTTTGAATCAATGTTGCCAATATGGCCATGTTGCCACGCTGCGGATCTCGGAAGGCGGCGGTGAAAGAGCGCACCAGGCTATCGATCATGCTGGCGGTTTTCGCCGCCTGCTGGTTTCTGCCCGCAGGCAGCGAGCGCTTCATGTCCGCCGTCGGCGAGGGCCTGAAGCTCCTCAAATGGTACGCCCGGGAGCACGTGCTGCTCTGCCTGGTGCCGGCCTTCTTCATCGCCGGCGCCATCAGTGTCTTTGTCAGCCAGGGCTCAGTCATGAAGTACCTCGGCCCGGAGCGTCCTTATTGTTCGGGCACGACCAGATGAAGGTCCGTCGCATCGAGCTCGCCGCCGGTGCCCAGATTCCGCCGTACCGGATGCAGGAGGACGTGGTGTTCGTAGTTCTCGTCGGGCGAGTAACCTTCCGCTCTGAAGGAGACAAGACGCTCGTCGTCGCCCCGGGCGTAACGTGTTCATCGCTCTGGGCTTCGTGTTGGACTGGCTGCTGCCGGCCGGAGCCCTTCCTGTCCATGCCGACTCGTCAAAATCGTGAAAGGAGTGAAAGATGGGCAAAGATCAGGTTCCAACGGGCAATCACGATGATCACGTATCCGCCGGTCCCTGGCGGGCTACCTTGATCGTCGGCATCCTGGGTGTTGTCGCGGCGGTGGTTATCGCCGCCGCGACCGGTCTCTGGGTGCTGACCGCCGCGCCGATCGGGTTCCTGTTCGGCTTCTTCCTGGAAAAATCCGATCTGTGCGGCTCATCGGCCTTCAGCGAAGTGATCATGATGAAAGACACGCGCAAGCTCGAGGGGCTCTGGGTCGTCATCGCCACCAGCATGGTCATGTTCGCAATCGGCTCCGAACTGGGATGGATTCGGCTGGCGCCGAAGCCTTTCATCTGGGCCAATGACCTGGTCGGCGGGGCGATCTTCGGTGTCGGTATCGTCCTGGCCGGCGGCTGCGTCAGCGGCACGCTGTTCAAGTCGGGCCAGGGGAACTTGAACTCCATGGCCGCCCTGGTCGGCATTCCCATCGGTGTTTCGGCCGTCGCCTATGGGCCGCTGAACGGCTTTGCCAAGTCGCTCAAACAGCACGTGATCACGTCGGCAGACGGCAAGTCGGTGACGCTGGCCTCGCTCACCGGCCTGCCCTACTGGCTGCTCGCCGTCATCATAGCCGGTGCGACGCTCGCAATCGCTCTGTTCATCCGTCGGCGCCACCGTGCGAGGTTGGCCCCGCACGCCGGAGACGAGAAAGAGAGCAAGCCGATAGTAAAGCGGGTTCTCACCCGGCCCTGGAAACCCTGGCACTCGGGCATCGCCATCGGTGTGCTTGCGCTCGCCGCCTATGTCTCCTCTGCCGAGAGCGGTCGCAACTATCCCCTGGGCGTAACACACGGCGTGCTGGACGTGCTGGTTCTGGCCACCGATTACCCGGTACATTCCGTGTACAAGAAGCAGCCCGCGAAAGCCGTCGAGAAAGACAGCAGGGGGCATAAGCAGGCTACTCACAAGCCCCGGAAACACGTAGTGTGGTGGCTCGTCATCCTGGTGGTTTGTCTGGTTCTCGGTTCCCATGTGTCTGCGCGTCTGCGCGGCCGGTTTTCTCTGAAGCCCAAGCCGCCTGATGAGATCATCGTGGCCTTCTTCGGGGGCATTCTGACCGGCGCTGGAGCGGCCATCGCCGGGGGGTGTGTGGTCGGCAACATCATGAGCGGCGTGGCCCTGATGAGCGTGGGCAACATGCTCTTCTTTATCACCGTGGTGCTGGCAAACTGGGCTACGACCAGGTTGTACATGGTCGGGTTCGGCCGCTAGTAGAACGCAATGCTCGGCCCGCAGGTACGGCACGACGCGGAGTGCAACCGGTTCGGCTCATAGCGACCGTGCTGCTCATCGATGTGCCGTGGTCGGCAAACCTGTTCGGAGGTGAAACGTGAAAGCCTCGAAATCGACTGCGTCAAAGGAAAAGCCCGCCTGGTCGGAGTCAATCTCGGGTCTCGTCTCGCGGCTGGATCGGGACATTCTGGTACGCCTATCCCGCGAGGACGTTCTGCACCTGCTGCAGATACTCATGGACGGGGATCGCGAGGAGTCGCACAGATTCGTTGTCGAGCGACTTGGCCCCAAGGTGAAAAAGATTCTCTCGAGCCCCGGGTGAATGCCGGTATTCGAGCTCCGGCCCAGGAGCCGCTGATGGAGGGGAATACGGATGGACCTCATGGTCACCACCCTTGCACGTGAGGATGGCCTGGAAGCGGCGCTTGCCGTGCTTGTCCAGCGAGATCTGGTCTGCCGGATGATTCGGCCCGTGCCGGCATTGGCCAGGGTTGCCCTGCCTGCGCTGGTCATGGGGAGGGAAGAGCGCGCGGTACTGGAGGAGTGTCTGGGGGATGATTATCCGTGCGCGGGCTGGGTCGAGTACCGACCGACTCGTCGCGAAATGCCGTCCGGAGAGGCGCAGGAGTTCTCCGAGGACATATTCGGCACCGCGCGGATAGTCACCTTACAGCCGTGTGTGGCGGACGACACCAAGATCCGCGTCATCGCGGACCTGTCCAACGACATCGGACCCGTGATCCCCTACCTCAACGCCGTGGTGGACAATGCCTCCTACAGCGGGAACGGACCATCACTGTCCTTCATGGACGGAGAGAGGATGATCGTCCTTCGTCCCCGCTCCATCAGCATAGCCAAGGCCGACGAAATCGTGGACGCCTGGCTGTGCCTCGAACGCTACCGTCAGACGATCAACGACACATGGAGCCGCAGGGCCGGGATAGAGCCGAGCTTCGAGGCCAGATCCAAACCGAACGTAATAGAGTTGATACGCCGTCTTCCCGGCACAAACTGCGGCATGTGTGGCGAGATGACTTGCATGGCCTTCGCGGTCAAGGTCTGCAGCGGAAAAGCTGCAATTGTTGAGTGCAAGCCGGCCTTCGAGTCGACGGATTCGGCCTCGAGGCGTGCCTTGCTCGAGGCCTGCGCCGGCATGGGCATTCCAGTTGGATCGAGTTTTAGGGAGGTTTGACATGGCGTGGTTTGCTGCAATCGATCGTCAAGAGATCGGTTGGAATCCCACGGTTGATCTCTCGCGGTGCCTTCAGTGCGGTATGTGCATGAACTGCGGCAAGAATGTGTTCGACTGGACCGACAGAGGTCCCGTGGTTGCCCGTCCCCTGCAGTGCGTCGTCGGCTGCAGCACCTGTCGCACACTGTGCCGCGGCAACGCCATCCGCTTCCCGTCCGCGAACAGGTTGAGGAAGTTCTACGAGGAGAGGGGCGTCTGGGATGCGGTGAAAGATGAACTAATCCGTGAGGGCAAGATCGCCGGGTGACGGAAGGCAGTACATTTGCAGCCTGAGGTCAAGTATTGAACGATGTTACGGAGAAAGGAGTGCAACCCATGTCGGAAAGAGATGTACTGATTGATGCGTTCAAGTTCCACGGTCACAAGTGCTGGGCCAGCACCATCGGCGTGCGCGCGGGCCTGGCGGCGCTCAGGGCGCTCGGTGTCGAGCGGGCCGGCTCGTCCGGGGAACTGCACTGCATCTTGGAGATCGGCGACAACCACGGAGCCCAGTGCTTCGCCGACGGCGTGCAGTACGCCACGGGCTGCACGCTCGGCAAGTTCTGTATCGAAAAGACGGGTTGGGGCAAGCTCGCCTTCACCCTGGTTGACAAGAAGGCCGAGCGCTCGGTCCGAGTCTCGTATCGGCCCACGCGCCATAAACAAGTGGCCGAGTCGGCCTTCATGCGCAAGCGCGGCCAGGGGATCCCCCCCACCGAGATCCCCGAGGAGGAGGTCTGGGAGATGGTGAACGTGCTGTGGGATGCCCCCGAGGAAGAGGTGTTGAGCATCGGTGATGTGAAGCCCCACCCCTGGGAGGAGTACGGCGAGATCATGGGGCTGCACCCCTGCGCCGAGTGCGGTGAGCTGGTGGCCGTGGCGTACCTTCGGGTTGTTGGAGATCGGCACGTTTGCATCCCGTGTTCCGGCTACGAAGAGTGAGCGGCGATATGCCTCTGGATCATCACCGGTGTGGTGCTTTGTGCCTCCGCTTACCACCGACGTCTCGTCGAACGAGAACGGAATCTGAACGACTCGGATGACCGGGATCATCGAAGACATCGAGACCATCAAGGTTCTCGAACCGTACCTGCTGCCCCGTCGCTACAGGGCGGGACAGGTGCTGTGGACGGAAGGCGAGGTCTCCGGGCGTCTGGTCCTGCTCGACAAAGGCCGCGTGAAGGCCGTACGCGTACTGCCAGACGGTTCGTCGGTGCTGCTCTACGTGTTCTCGGAGGGGGACGTATTTGGCTTCCTGCCCTTTGTCGACGGCGGACCCTATCCAGCGACGGCCATTGCCGTGGACGATGTCGAGGCGCGCGTGATGTCCCGCTCGACGTTGCGCCGGGCCGTCCGTCAAGATCCACAGGTGGCAATGGTCCTGCTCGAAGCGCTGGGCAAACGTCTGAGGCAGGCCTTCTCGCGTCTCGGCAATCAAGCGAACCGCAGCTCGGTTGCGCACGTTGCGGCGGCCTTGTCGCTCCTGCTTCCCGAAGGGGACGGTGAGGCCCACCCCACCATCATCGACGTTCCATCACCGATCCACGAGTTCGCCGCCGACGTCGGAGTGACCCCGGAGACCTTCTCTCGAGCCGTCACCCGGCTGGTGGAAACCGGGGTGCTGAAGAGGCTCGCCCGTCCGAAGCTTCAGGTGCTTGATGCGCGACGCCTGCGGCAGATTGCCTCTGGACAAAGGGACGAGTAGGCGGGGCCGGAAAAGCATCGCGTCTTGATCCCGGATCAAGGATCCGGGCCAAGGCTTGCTTATCGTATGAACCGTAACCGCCGATTGGACGGCGGGAAGAGGACACGAACTAAAACTCAGGGAGGTAAGACATGATCGAGCCCCAAAAATACCTGGAAGCAGGCCAGAAACTGCACGGGCACAAGTGCCCGGCCATGCCGCTCGGGTTGCGCGCGGGAGCGGCGGCGATGAACAAGCTGGGCGTCGAGCGTGCCAAGGACGGCCAGCTGGTCGCTCTGCTGGAGCTGGGGGAAGGCCACTGCGCCCACTGCTTCGCCGATGGCATCCAGATGATCACCGGCTGCACCTTCGGCAAGGGCAACATCCAGCAGCTCGGTTACGGCAAGTTCGGCTTGACCCTGGTCGAGCGGGCATCGGGTCGGTCGGTGCGTGTGGTCCCCAGGGCCGAGGTGCAGGCGGCAACCAAGCAGACACCCTTCTTCAAGGAGTACCGCGAAAAGGGTATCCCGGCGTCACAGGTGCCGCCGGAAATCGTCGAGCCTCTAATAGAGCAAGTGATGAACGCGCCAGACGAAAAGATCCTCAAGATCGGCGAGATAGAGACGATAGAGCTGCCCAAACCGGTAGAGACTTTCGACTCGTTCGTGTGCGAGCGGTGTGGCGACATGGTCGTGGAGAAGTATGGCCGGGTAATCGGTGATCGCAAGGTCTGCATCCCCTGTCAGCAGGAGCTGCTCCAAGAACTCTCCAGAAGCTGAAACTGGGGGTTATTATCATGACTTCATTGATCGCCGGACTGGTGACATTTCTGTTTACCGCTCTGTTGACCATCGCCGGCGTCGGTGCGGCCTTCATTCTCATTCCGGTTTTCGTCGCCCTGGGGATAGACATCCACGTGGCCATGGCCACGGCGCTGTTGCTCAACGCCATCGCCATGTGCTTCGCATCGTATCGCTTCATCCGCGCCAAGCTGGTGCTGTGGAAGGTTGCGATACCGATCCTGATGGTTGCCACCGCGTTATCGCCCCTGGGAGCCTGGGTCAGTCAGGGGTTGCAGCGCAATGTACTGCTCTGGGGCTTCGTAGGCTTTTTACTGTTCGCCGCCGCTATGATGCTGTTCTACAAGCCGAAGGAGCGGCAGGTCGAGCAATCCCACGGCAAGCAGGTCGTTTTCGGCGTGGCCATAGGCGGCTTCGCCGGGTTCCTCGGCGGCCTGCTCGGGGTCGGCGGCGGCAACTTCATCGTGCCGGTCTTGGTTTGGCTCGGTATCAATCCCAAGAAAGCCTCGGCGACGACATCTTTCATCGTCATCTTCTCGTCCCTGTCGGGCTTCCTGGGACATGCAACCCTCGGCTCGATGGACTACACCATCCTGGGGTTCACCGCCGTCGGGTCGGCGCTGGGCGCAATAGTCGGCGCCTGGCTGATGACAGACAAGCTCAAGCGGGAGCAGGTCAAGCTGATCATCGGAATCGTCCTTCTGGGAATCGCGGCGAAGATGATCTGGGGCCTGGTTGCATGAAGAGATTTTCGGGTCATACGTGGGCGTCCCTGGCCGTTTTCTGCGTCGCGCTGGCAACGGCGACGAACGCCATGGCCGCAAAGGAGGTCCGGTTCAAGCTGGACATGGACTACAATGTCCTGGGGGACGTGAGCGACAGGTTCACCTTGCGCCCGATGATCCGCACCGAGCAGCGATTCCGCGATCAGGGGCTTGTGCTACTGAAGGTTTTTGCGGGCGTTCGGACCGACCTGCTCCCCTGGCTTACGCTGCAGACCTACTACGCCCACAAGGACAAGCTGGACGGCGATCACCATGTGATACACATGCTGGTGCTGGACGCCATTCTTCATTGCAAGTTCGGCCCGCTCAAGATATCGGATCGCAACGGCAACGAGTGGCACAGCACACCCGGGTTCTACAGGTACCGAAACAACCTCGACATCCACCTGAAACCGGGTCTTGACTGGCTACGATTGTTCGTCGCCGACGAGGTGCGTTTTGACAGCGACCAGGCACGCCTGAACATGAACGACCTTAAGGTGGGAATGGACTTTGTTGTCGACAGGCACCTTGCCTTGCGCACCTACTACGATCTGGAGTCGAAGCGCCGATCCTCCGATAGATGGTTGAACACGCACGTTGTGCAACTTATGCTCATCGTGCGCTTCGGAAAAGCCCCTGCACCGCATCACGCCGGACCCAAAGGTGGGCCTGCCTGGTGAACAGCGCGAAGGTTTCGACTTGCGAAAGGAGAATAGACATGGAGAAAGTGCTCAAACGACTGACTTTGTCGTTCTTCGGCAGGGGAAAGCATAAAATCACGCCCGAGAAGTTCCTGGCCATGGACAAGGCAGTGCTTCTAGATGTTCGCTCGGAAAAGGAGGTGGCCACACTGTCGTTCGGGTTGAAGCATCATTGCAACATCGAGGTCTTGAACATCCCGCTCGACCAATTGCCCGCAAGGATAGACGAGATCCCGAGGGACAAGCCTATTGCAGTGTTTTGTTCCGCGGTGGTCAGATCGGCCATTGCCTTCGTCTATCTGTTGCAGCAGGGTTTTTCAGAAGCTCGCATCATCGAGGGTGGGTACACTGTTCTTGCAGAGGCGCTCAAGCCGGGGAAAGTTGTCGATGTGCTCGAGGCCGAACATTAGGAGTACTAATCGATGTGGACAACCATCATAGTGGGTGGTCTCATCTTCGCGGTCGCGGTGTTGATGACCATGGTGGGCAAAGGCGGCGGGAATTTCTATGTACTGATTCTGGCGATGTCCGGAATCCCGATACATCAGGCGGCCACGACTGGCCAGTTCATCCTCTTCTCCGCCGCGGTGGCGGCCATGGTCGTTTTCCACAAGAACAAGTCCGTCTCCTGGCCGCTGGCGCTGCTCATTGGCGTTTCCACCGCTCTTTCCGCCTTGGCCGGCGGATATTTTTCCCACGTGTTCAGTGGCTTTTCCCTGAAGCTAATCTTCGCTGTGATGCTGTTTGTGTCCGGGGCCGCGATGCTGATACCCGTATCGGAAGGCAAGAAGGCGCTTGGCGACAAGAAACTTGGCGTTGTCACTGTCAAAGTCGGTGACACCACAATCGGCGTGAACCTGCTGGTGGCGCTGCCCGTGACCCTGCTGGTCGGTTTTGCCGCCGGCATGGTGGGGGTTTCTGGCGGCTCGTTCTTGGTACCGTTGATGGTGCTGGCGTGCGCGGTGCCCATGCGCGTGGCCGTGGGAACTGCATCCGTACTCGTCGCCGGTACCGCCCTGATGGGCTTTGCCGGACATGCGGCGCGCGGAGATTTTCACCCCGAAGTCGCCGTCCCATTGGCATTTGTGACCATCGTTGGGGGACTCCTTGGAGGACGCTTCGCGCTGAAAACGAAGCCGAAGAATCTGAAGAAGCTCTTTGCCTACACCAACTGGTTGGCTGCAGTTATCATGGTGTACAATGCGTTTCACAGTACCAATTTGAAATAACTCAGGTCGGTCCTTCCTGCCACGCGTCCTCTCCAGTGTACCGGGTACCTTCTTCGAGCGTGGTCGAATTCGTGGTTTTTTCGCTATGTCCCGAGAAGAGACATCATGAATGTGAAAGCGCAGATGAAATCCCAATCGAGATGATTGGCAGGTAGCGTTGAACCGGTGCTTCATCGAAGATCCGCGGTTGTAGCATTCGGATTCGTGCTTCTACATCCGTTCGAAGATGGCAACGGTCGAATCCACCGGTTCCTGGTCTACAATATCCTCGCTCGTCGTGGCTTTATTCCCGAAGGAATCATGTTCCCCGTGTCAGCGGCCATGCTGAAAAGCCTTGCCGACTATGATGCTTCCCTGGAAGCCTTCTCTCGCCCTCTTATGTCGTTGGTGGAATACACGCTCGACGAAAACGACCGCATGACCGTTCACAACGAGACTGCTCTTTGGTACAGGTATATCGACATGACGCCTCAAGCAGAGGCTCTCTTCAACTTCTTATCCGACGAGGAAGTCGCCCAAATGGAGCAGGTGGTCCAGAACTTCTATGAGACTGATACGCCGGAGGTTTGAAAAAAATTGCTTCAGCCAGGAAAACGGGAGCAGACCATCATCGAACTGGACCAGGTACAGCTGACCACCCCGCTCGAACCACGAGCCCGCAACTGCTTCTGGGCGGCGGCCGCCGTCCACCTGACCCCACGCTGGTCCGAGTCGTTCCCGTGGCGGCAACTCGGCGTGTGGTTCGGTGACAAGGTGCTGCCCTGCTTCGGGCTCTGGAATGGCATCGAGCCGCGGCGGCGGGAGCGGCTCGGCCGCGAGGATGCGCTCAAGATACCGCCAATCGCGGCCCGGAGCGCCGGCCCCGGGCCCGAGGTGGTGCTCTCCCTGGACGGGAGCGGCGAGCAGGGTCCCGACGAGGAACTCGTCCTCGGCAGAGGTGATGCCTACCTCCGCAACTTTGTCTGTGACGCCCCCTTTGCCCTCTGGCTGGGGACCCCCCGTGCACCACGACCACTGCTGATCGCCTGGTTCGGCGACCCGGCGCCCTGACCGCCGGCCGGGCCAGCGCCAGTGTTTGGAGATAGAGCGTCGCCGCATCCTCGGGGAGATCCAGCGTAGCCTGGACGGCAGACACCACTTGAGGCGCCGACACCCGAGGATCGGCGTCATAGCGCAGAACCTCCTGTTGGGGCTGTTGCCCTTTCTCAACGAGCCGCCGCAGAAGGGCTCGGAAGCCCTCGACCGTCAGTGAAAGGACGGCGAAGGCATCTCCGTTGGAATGATCGGCGACGCAACGGTCGAAGGCCTCTGCGATTTTTGACAAATCGGGCGGGCGCCTTGTTCAGGTCGGCGAAGACCTCCTCCAGCGCCTCCATCTACGAGTCGTCCGCCAGCTCTTTCAGGGGGGTCAGGAAATCCACCGCTAGTCTCCTTGCCCACTATCTACGATCGAGATAGACAATCTAGCAAGGGCGACTGCGCCGATCGGAACTCCCGTCCCGTGCGAGAGCACGTTCGATCTCGTCGAGCCTCTTGCCGATCTTTTTCAGCTGGTCCCGGATCACGACCACCAACCCCGCGGTAACGCTGACCACGGGGATAATGACCGCAACCATTCCCATAATCGCACCGTCCATGGGAGACATCCTCCTTTCCGCCTTCATGATCGACTCTAGGGGAACGCACCCACAATAACATCGTGGCTCGCCGGCAGGCAATACCAGGAGAGCGGGATGCCGCTCCTACGTCAGGTCCATCCCGGCATTGACCTCCGCACCCGGCCGGCGGCCACACCTGGCCAGGCGGCTCGGACGCCCTGCCGGAGAGCATGGTCGGGATGGTGAGCTTCGAGATCTCCGCCAACGTCGAGATGCTGCGCTTCTTCGCCGCCCATCCCCTGCCGTGAGAACGCCTCGCCGCAACGGGTACCTGTCACCCTCCCAGTGCCGGTCGCAGGATCACAAACCCCTCGTGCTCGACGGCGGGCGAGCGGTTGGCGGAAAGCAGTGTTGTCCACTCGCCGCCTCCCTGCCAGGGCCAGCACTGCGCCGCCCCTCCCCGCACCACCTGGCCTTCGCTGGCAAGCGGGCGCGCAGGCCCAGCGCGTCCGCCAGCGCTTCGAGCGCAGCGGCGCGCTCTCGAGGCGTGAGTGTAGCCCATTGTGTGGCCTGCAGGGGGCTCCAAAGTTCTTTCGTCATGGTATCACCTCCGTGTCGAGTCTTGTCCGAGCGGGCCCGCGAATCTGGCAATCAGGCGCGGTCGCCGGGAACGGGGCTCGCCGAGCCACAGAAAGAACGGTGCGTCGCACACGAAATAGCGCCGGTACGTCTCGCCGCGACCGAGGGCGAGCTCGGTGGGTCGTTCATAGTCGCCGCCGCTCGGGCCGAGGCGTATCACGACCAAAGGATTCCGCCCCGGGCCGCTCGCCTCGAGCAGCGGCACCTTGAGAACGTCAGTGGGACCGAGGAGGTGGCGGCCGCGCAGGCGCCACCAGAAGCCTCCGCGCCGGCGCATAATGGATGCGATCGACTCGCTCGCCTTGCCGAGGGTGGCCACGCCGTCGAGCCGGGCCACGGCCAGGCGCAGCGGAGGATCGAGCCCCTGGCGGGGTAGCTCCACCACGAAGTCGCCCGGTCCGCGGTGGCGCCAGGCGCGCAGCAACCCGGCCACTCGAGAACGGGCGCCACGGGTGTCTTTCCAGATACCGAAACACGGCAACGTCTCGCCGGCGAACACAACGCCGAGCTTCCTCACGGGAAACAGCTCCTGCCAGCCGGGAGCGAGCTCGGTGCGGGCGCTCGCCCAGGCGCAGCACACACGAGGTTCGAGCGGCACCTCAAGCGGTTGCATCTCGAGCCGGATCATCAGTGGCGTACTGCCTGGGGGTGAGACGGTGGAACGGATGCCGTGAGGGAAAAACCACTCGCATCAGAAAGAACGCTTGCATGTGGCAACAGTGTAGTAGTCGTGACCGGGAAAGAGAAGAAAAAAAACACCAGCTGCTGCGACCAATGGTTGGGTTCGGCGATAGCTGACTTTTTCCCGTGCCTGTTCCCTTGGTTGGGGGAGCGCGGGATGCCGCTCCTACGTCAGGTCCATCCGAAACCGCCCACCATGCTTCTTCAGCAATCGAACGATTTCCCGGTTTCCCGTAAACATGGCGTTGTCCAGCGGCGTGTAAGCGCCATCGACCGCGTTGACATCGGCACCCTGCGCGACCAGGTAGTCGATCAGCTCCGGCGGTGAGCCGTAGCCCGCCAGGTGCAGGGGCGTGGTGTCGTCCATCCTGGCGTTGACTTCCGCGCCCTGCTCCACCAGGTAGCGAACGACGTCCAGGTTGCAGGACTCCATCGCGCTGTGAAGCACCGTCGAGCCATCGGGACCGGCGGCCCGTACGTCCGCCCCGGCGGAGACCAGCAACTCGACGATGGGCAGGTCGCCGCGAATGGCTGCATAGTCGAGGGCCCGGTTGTCGGTTTCGTCACGCCGGTCCACATCGGCACCCTCGGCTATCAACTTCCGGACCAGGTCGAGGTCGCCGTTCCACGCCGCCCGGGAGAGAGGAGGGAGCGGCTCGTCGTCGCCGGACTGCAGCCGCGAGTTCTCCTGCACCCTGGCGATGTCGATCTCGGTGGTGATCCACGTGGCCAGATCGAAGGTTAGCAAGGGGGTGGGACCGAACCGCTCTTGCAGCTTCTCGGCGGCCGAGGCGAAGACCGCCTCGCTGTCCGGCTCCGTCATCCTCCCGTTGCACCCGGGCGGATAGCCGGGTGGCCCCACCTCCCGGCGGACCTTGAGGTCGGCGGCGTCGAGCGCCCGCAGGAAGCGGGCGTCATCCGTTCGCACGGCGGCCCCGGGATCGAGGCCGAGCTCCTTCAGCAGGGCGCCGAACCACAGGGCACGTTGCGAGCGGTAGTCCACGATCTCCCAGCGGCTGCCGCTACGCCGGCAGTAGATGCCGTTGCCGAATCCATACACCAGGGCGCCGTTGGCCGCGTGCCAGCGGATCTCTTCGCGATCCTCGTCGTCCAGGGCAGGGTGGTCCAGCAGCTGGTCCACGGTGAAGCCGCCGGGAAAGTCACGGGGTATCAGCTCGGCCAGCTTGCTGCATAGACTTCCTCTTTTTATGCTTTGGCATTCCGTCATCACCCAGGTCATCGAGCACCTCGTCCTCGTACCGTCGAGCAATCATCGATATCTTCCTGAAGCCATCCTACCAGGCCCCCCCGACAATGCCGGCGATCCGGGAGGGTAACGGAAGACAGCGGGGACAGGCCCGCTGCAACCGGGGCAAAGCCTGGGGCTCTCTTTCTACACCGTCAACAACTATCTCGATGGCCACGGATTTCGCTGCCGCGTGTTGGGGAGAGCGCGGCCGCCGCCGCGGCTCAGCGGGGGCGGATGAAGGTGCCGCCCGCGGAGTTCGAACCTGCCGTCGGTGGTCATTCGCGTCTCAAGATGCGTGCTCGGCCAGAGCGGCCGCTCGAATCCTGCTGCGGATCTCGACGAGGATGTCAGCGAGTGAGCGGCCGGATGCGGCGCTCTCTTTCTCGAGCGCGTCGATAAACCTCGTGTGCATCTCGAGACTCTCGCACTTCAGGGCCAACGTGTTACCGCAGTTGCAGTTCGCCAGCGACAGCAGACCCAGCGGATCGTCGTCGGGGTCCATGTCGGGTATCAGGCCTATGGGTCTCGTTGCCCGAACGTAGTCGAGAAAGTCGGCGAAGCCACGGCCGCAGCTCTTGCACGTCGTCGGAAACTGCGATTCGCACTCCTGCAGGATGAAAGGAATGAACCCCTCCAGCTTATTGCTCAACATGTCGTCCTCCATGTTCGTCGTTCTCTTCTTCCCGCCCGCCACAAGCGGAAAATATACCGAGGTTATCTCTCCAGCCGCGCCTGCTGTACCAGCCAGTCGCCGTCGATCTTCACCAGGTCCAGGTCCAGCCGGTACAGCCGCGCGAAGTCGGCCGCCCGCTCCACCCACCTGTCCAGATCATCGCCCAGCCCCTCGAGATCGGGGCGCTCCTGGCCCCGGCGCAGCATGAGGAACACCACCCGCGCGGTGGCCCGCTCGCCGGCGCTGGATTGGCCGGTCTGCACCGGCGCCGCCGGCAACCCGGCACCGCAGTTGCTGCAGAACCTGAACGAACCCTGGTTTTCCACACCGCAACTGGGACACTTCAAGTGCCGTCTCTCTCCCCTGATTGTTACCTCTCTACCTCACCGGCTGCAGTTTGGCAACACCGGGACTTTCTCGGATGCAGCGCGAATCTGCCGATCAGCAAGCCGATCGCTGCCGCCGCCACCGAGGCGGCCAGGATCGACAGCTTCGCCACCGCGTGCCGGCTGGAGTCGCTGAAGGCCAGGGCTCCGATGAACAGCGACATGGTGAAACCGATGCCGGATACACAACCGACCACCAGTATCCCTCTCCAGCGGACACTCGTCGGCAGCGATGTCAGTCCAGCCCGGACGGCCAGCCAGGTGAACGACACGATACCGAGAGGTTTTCCGAGCAGCAATCCCAGCGATATTCCCCACACCAGCCTGCCGTCACCCGAGAAAGCACCTTCGCCCGTGGAGATATTTACACCTGCATTGGCCAAGGCGAACAACGGCATGATCACGAAGGCGACCCAGGGATGAAGGGCCGCCTGGATGCGGGCGGCCGGTGCGACAGCCTCCCGGCAGGCCCGTGCGACGCCGGTGATCAGAAGGGATTGCTCGACGTCGGTGCCGTTGCCTCGTTGTAACTCGGCGGAGGCACGCCGAATCTCGGCCGCAAACCCCTCTCGGCCGTACCAGGCTCGAGCAGGTGTGAGCAGGCCGAGCAGCACGCCGGCCAAGGTCGGGTGTATGCCCGCCTGTAACAGCCCTGCCCACACCACCGCCCCCGGTACGAAGAACGCCAGGGCGTTACGTATCCCGCTCCATTGCATCACCACTGTCATCGCAAGTCCCACGCCTGCCACGGCCAGCCCGATCCAGGACAGGGCTCCGGAGTAGAATAGGGCGATGACGAGAATCGCTCCGACGTCGTCGATTATGGCCAGGGCGAGCAGCAACATTCGCAGCGAATGCGGTACGCGGCTTCCGAGCAAGGTGAGGACGCCCACGGCGAAGGCGATGTCCGTGGCCATGGGCACCCCCCACCCCCCCGCGGCGGTGGTGCCGTGGTTGAACATCAGGTAAATGATCGCAGGAACCGCCATGCCTCCGAGAGCGGCAGCCAGGGGCAAGGCCGCCCGGCGCAGCGAAGAGAGCTCACCCTCGAGGATCTCCCTCCTGATCTCCAACCCCACTACGAAGAAAAAAACGACCATGAGTACTTCGTTGATGAGGAAATGCAGCGAAAATCTCAGGGTGTGTTGACTGAATCCGACGAACAACTCGAGGTGCAGCAAGTGGTGGTACGCCGACGCCCAAGGGGAGTTGGCCCAGAAGACGGCTGTCGCCGCGGCGGCCAGAAGAAGTATACCACTGGACGCTTCGATACGAAGAAATCTCTCCACCGGCCGGAAGAACCTTCTGGCCAGCCGGTGGATTCTCGGGGAGACTCCTGGTGGCAGTTGGCTCGACATCCGGAGCTCCTTGTGTCAGTTGGGCAGGCTGACCATGTCCAGCGCGATCCGGCGGTGCCCGCCAGTCTCCTGAGCCGCGGTCGATCAGCCCCTGCCGTCGTAGATTCGGTAGCTGCCCGCGCTATGCCAGGCCAGTCGGACGAACAGCAGGTCATAGTGGCCGAAGTCGGCCGGCCACCACTCTTCGGTGTTCGTCATGATCTGCTGCAGGTCTTTTTTCACCGCGGCGAGATCCAGGTGCCTGCACTCGGCGGCATAGTCGAAGTCGGGGCCATAAGGGTTGGAACTCGAGCAGTGCTGTCGCAGGAGCCTCAGGTTAAACCTGTTCGGCCACCAGTCGGTGATCCACTGCTTCCTGGCTCTCTTCTTCTCGTATTTCACATCGGCCCCCTTTCTTTCTTGCCTTGCGGTCGCGAAAGCAGTTGCCGGGTGAAGCTCGGCGGGGCGAATCGTTGAACCCCGGCGGTGTTCCGCGAGGCCTCCCCCGTAAGGATAATGAACGTTACGTCAGAAGACCATCACTTACAAGACTCTCGTGGGAGACAGCGGGGACAGGCCCGCAGGAAAGGCCCAAGACCCCGGCGGCCACCAGCACCGCGGCCACCAGCACCGCGGCCATCACCAAGAGGTTGCGCGCATAGGCGCGGGACACCTCCCGGCGCACGTCATCTTGCTTGCTCATGATCTGCCTCCTTCTGTTGCGACCGCGAGCGCCGCCTCGGCGTGAAGACAGTCGTCGAATACCAGCACCTGCAGGCGAACACCTTGCTCGGTCACGGGGATCTCCTCTCGACCGCTCCGGCCCGCTCCCCGGCCGGAGCTGCCGCGGCGGCGGCCGGGAAGTACCTCCGGCCCAGCCACAGGGCCACGTTGACCAGGCCGATCAGCACCGGCACCTCCACCAGGGGACCGATCACCGCGGCGAAGGCCGCCCCGTGCTGGATGCCGAAGGTGGCCACGGCCACGGCGATGGCCAGCTCGAAGTTGTTGGAAGCGGCGGTGAACGACAGGGTGACCGTCTGCCCCCGGGTGGCGCCCACCAGCCGGGACATGAAGAAGGAGATGAAGAACATCAGCACGAAGTACACCAGCAGGGGCAGGGCGATGCGCACCACGTCGAGGGGAAGCTGGACGATGGTGCCGCCCTTGAGCGAGAACATCACCACGATGGTGAACAGCAGCGCCACCAGGGTGATGGGGCTTATCCTGGGGATGAATTTCGTGTGGTACCAGTCGATGCCCCTGAGCCTCACCAGCGAGACGCGGGTGAGCAGGCCGGCGATGAAGGGGATGCCCAGGTAGATGAAGACGCTGCCGGCGATCTCGCCGATGGTGATGTCGACCACCGCACCCTCCAGACCCAGCCAGGTGGGCAGGACGGTTATGAACAGGTAGGCGTACAGCGAGTAGAACAGCACCTGGAAGATGGAGTTGAAGGCCACCAGCCCGGCGCAGTACTCGGTGTCGCCCCCGGCCAGGTCGTTCCAAACGATGACCATGGCGATGCAGCGCGCCAGGCCGATCAGGATCAGCCCCACCATGTACTCGGGCCGGTCGTGCAGGAAGACCACTGCCAGCCCGAACATCAGCACCGGGCCCACCAGCCAGTTCTGCACCAGCGAGAGCCCCAGCACCCGGAAGTTGCGGAAGACCGAACCCAGCCGTTCGTACCTGACCCTGGCGAGCGGCGGGTACATCATCAGCACCAGCCCGACGGCGATGGGGATCGACGTCGTGCCCACGCTCAACTCCTCCAGCAGGGAGACGGCGCCGGGAAGGAGATACCCGGCCCCGATGCCGATGCCCATGGCCAGGAATATCCAGACGGTGAGGAAGCGGTCCAGGACCGCGAGCCTCCCGGCGACGCCGCCGCCCGGGCCGGTCATCGCCCGCCCCCGCGCCCGGCCGCCCCGGTGGCGGCCGACACCCGGCAGCCGCTGCCGGGGCGCTCCTTGCTCTCTCGCCAGGCGGCCAACCGCTCGAACAGCCCGGCGGGCATCCTGCCGGCAAGCACCGCGGGCAGCACTTCCAGTACCCGGGCCTGGGCCGGCCCCGGCTCGGCGCTGATGCGGAAGTACACCCAGACGGCCTCGCGCCGGTCGTCGAGCAGCCCGGCGTCGACCAGGTGGCGCAGGTGTCGCGACGCCTTGGACTGGGTTATCTGCAGCACCGCGACGAAGTCGCAGACGCACAGCTCGCCGGCCTCGAGCAGCAGCCCCAGCATCTGCAGCCGGGTCTGGTCCGCAAGGGCCTTGAACACTCTTGTCAGGGTGCGCATGGTGGCTTCGTCCTCCTTTCGGTGTTTGCATATACCCGGTTACGCGGTTAATTGCAACTGTCCTGCCCCGGGTGCCTGTTTCAGGGCGGGCACGGGGGCCCGCCCCTACGAACGCCGACGTGTCGTGCGACGATGCCGTAGGGGCAACCCCCCGTGGTTGCCCGAAACCGTGGTTGCCCCCAACCGTGGTTGCCCGTGGTTACCTTTCCAGCCGCGCCTGCTGCACCAGCCAGTCGCCGTCGATCTTCACCAGGTCCAGGTCCAGCCGGTACAGCCGCGCGAAGTCGGCCGCCCGCTCCACCCACCTGTCCAGGTCGTCGCCCAGCCCCTCGAGGTCGGGGCGCTCCTGGCCCCGGCGCAGCATGAGAAACACCACCCGCGCCGTGGCCCGCTCGCCGGAGGGGTCCAGCTCCACCCGCGGGCGGGGATGGAGGATCTCGATGCTGCGGTAGCGCCGGAAGATGAGAAAAAGCAGCCGCCTGGTCTCGCGGCCGTCGTGGTTGCCCGGCCGGGCCAGGAAATCCGAGCTGGCAAGGTCCATCAGCCCGCCGATGTCATGCTTCTCGGCCAGCTCCACCGCCCGGTCGACGAGCCTGGTGATCAGCTCCTCGTCCGGGGTCTGCTCCCCGCAGCGATCGCAGGAGAGGCAGGCCAGCAGGGCCGGCAGGACCAGGACCTGGATGATTCGCCCGGACATGGGTGCCACGGTACCACCTTGCGCCTGCGGAGAGAAGGGGGAAGGGGAGAGGCCAGCGCCGCACCCGCACCGGCGGCCGGGAAAATCTCTTGAGAAGAATGGCCGCACATCGTATTGCACTGTCACGACGGATCACCACGCGGGCGGCGGCAGCGCCGGCCGGGAAGGAGATGGAGATGTTCACGAGCGGTGTCTACGGTGTTCTCGGCGTCATCTGCGGGGGGCTCTCCCTGTTCTTCTGCGCGGTGTCGCCGAACAACGTCTCGCCCGAGCTCGCCGGCGCCATCTCGCTGGCCGTGCTGGCGTCGGGCTTCTTCGTGGGCGCGGCCGTCATGAAGGGACGGTCGGGGAGCTGACCGGCTACGCGGCCGCGGCCGGGGACAGGCCGGGTGTCGCGCCCGGTTGAAACCTCGGCGGTGCTGTCGGATAGTGGAACCCGGACACACGGGGACTGCAGGGAACGACCGGAGGCCGGCATGCCCGAGGTGGAGACGATGCAGTGGCTGGTGTACACGTTGCTGGGAGCCGGCGTGCTGGCGGCCGCCGTCCGGCCGGCGCGCCTGGCCTTCCTGCTGGATCTGAACGCGGAGGCGTTCATCTCCCAGGTGAAGAAGCTGGTGCGGGCCGACAACATCGACCGGGCCACGAGGCTGGCCCGGTTCATTCCCCACGCCCCGGCGGGACGAGCGGCGCTGTCGTTCCTGGAGGCCTACCGGAACGGCGTGCGCGACGTGGAGATGCTCGGCCAGATCATGGACGCCGACCTGGGCGATCTCGACTCCGAGCTGCGGCGGCCCCGCTGGTCGGTTCCCGTGGCCGTGGCCTGCTGCGCGGCCGGCCTGGCCCTGGGGATCTCCGGCGGCCGGTCGCTGGCCGGCGCCCCGCTCGTCCTGGCCGGGGCGGCGGCGGTGCTGGTGGCGGCGGGTTTCTTCAAGTCCTCCGACGTCAGGAGGAAGACCGCCCTGGTGAGAAGGGAGCTGCTCGGGCTGGTGGGGCAGGACGTGAGCGCCGGCTCCCGCGGGTAGGAGCCGGCCGGCCCGCCGCGTCCCGGAAGCATCGATCGGCCCGGGGTCGAGACCCGGCCCGGTCACGCGAAGGAGAGCTGCCATGGCCGCAGGGAAGGAATTGAGGTTGCGACCCATCGGGGTCATCCGCTCCTCTCATGAGACCGCCCCGGGAACGCCCAGCGGATAGCGGGGACAGGCCCGCGGGGGGAAAACCTGGTTCCGTGCCTGTCCCCATGGTTTCCCTCGGAGCCGATTTACCGTGACCTTCCCCGTCAATGTCTTTCCGACTTCGGAAATGGGCGATGGCGGGGACAGGCCCACGGGAAAATCCTTGTAGTTCAAGGAGATGTCAGAGAAGAGAAGCCCGTCTTTCCGGGGTTCGCCTTCAATATCAAGTGGTTGCCCGGGGTTCATCCCTGTCGGGTGCAATAACCGACTGATCCGTAAAAACTTTTTCCCGTGCCTGTCCCCGTGGTTGTGTCGCCGCGTTGAAGAGCGGACGCGGCCGGTGTACTGTCGGGGGTCCGGGCCGGCGACGGACGGTCCCGCGCGCCGGGCTCTCTGACGGGTGCCGGCCACGCCGCTTGCGGAGAGGAGTTGATGACATGAAGTGGCTTTGCGCTGGTCTCCTGGCCCTGCACGGCCTCATCCACTTTCTCGGCCTGGCCAAGGCGCTGGCGCCGGGCCGGCTGCCCCAGTTCACCCAGGCCGTCTCCCGGCCGCAGGGGCTGCTCTGGATGGCGGCCGGGCTGCTGCTGCTGGCCGCGGCCGGGCTGCTGGCCGCCGGGCAACGTGCCTGGTGGCTGCCGGGGTTGGCCGGGGTGGTGCTCTCCCAGGGATTGATATTCTCCACCTGGCGGGATGCCCGCTTCGGCACCGTCGCCAACCTGCTGCTGCTGCCGATCCTGCTTTACGGTTTGGCCTCCCTGGGGCCGTGGGGTTTCCGGGCCGAGTATCTGCGGCAGGTGCGCGGGCGGCTGGCGCGGCCGGCGATCGCGACACCGGTCGCCGCCGGCGAACTGTCCGCGCTGCCCCGGCCGCTGCGCTGCTACCTGGAGCAGGCTGGCGTGGTAGGCCGGGAGCGGGTGCACCACTTCCGGGCCCGCTGGCGGGGACGCATCCGGGGCGGGCCGGACCAGCCCTGGATGGAGTTCACCGCGGAGCAGTACAACTTCGTCGCCGAGCCGGCGCGCTTCTTCTTCATGCGGGCGCGCCGCGGCGGCCTGCCGGTTGAGGTCCTGCACGCCTTCTCGGGCGGGGCCGCCATCATGCGAGTGAGGTTGCTGGCCTCGATCCCCCTGGTCGACGCCTCCGGCCCGGAGCTGACCCGCGCCGAGACGGTGACCCTGTTCAACGACCTGTGTCTGCTGGCGCCGGCGGCGCTGCTCGACCCCGGCATCAACTGGGAGGAACTGGACGAACGCTCGGTCCGGGGCCGCTACACGGTTGGCGCCAACACCATCAGCGCGGTGCTCCACTTCAACGAGCGCTGCGAATTGGTGGACTTCGTCTCCGATGACCGCCTGGCCGCGTCGGCCGACGGCCGGCGGTTCACGCCCAAGCGCTGGTCCACCCCGGTCGAAGCCTATCGCCGGTTCGGTCCCTGGCGCTTGTTCTCCCGGGGACGGGGCCTGTGGCATGACCGGCAGGGCGAGTATGCTTATTTCGAGGCCGAGCTGCTCGATCTCCAGGTCAACGGCCCGGCACCCTGAAGCGGCCGCGCCGCCCGCCGCCTGCGTAATCAGTTGAAAGTGGCGCTGAACAGCAGTTGCAAGCCACCCTGGCGCAGGATGAAGTCGTCGCCCTCGCTGTAGGCGAAGTGGCCGGTCAGTGACATTCCCACCCCCCAGTTGGCCGACACCCACCACTCCTTTCCGCAGCCGACGGACACGGCCACCCCGCTGCCCAGGTGCTGGTTGACGTCATGGGAGTAGAAGTAGTAGTCGTCGTACCCTCCCTGGGCCTGGGTGGTGGCGAAACCCAGTGAGCCGGTCAGGTAGATGTTGGCGGGCATAAAGTAATAGGTGACCCCGACCCCCACCACGCCCAGTGACACCTGCTGCAGGCTGTCGTAGCGCGAATCTCCCATCTGTACCGTGCCCCACAGGTCTCCGTGAATGATGAATCCGCCCCCGACGCTGCCTCCCAGGGAGATGGAGCCGCCGCCGAGCATGCTCTTTTCCCCGGGCGCCGTCAGCAGCAATCCGCTGCCTTCGAGCAGGACGTGGCCGCTGCTGGTATAACCGCCGAAGCCCGGGCCCAGGGCCAGGCGCAGGAAAAACCCGTCGTGGGTAAAGGCCCCGGGTGGGGGGCCGGGGGGAGGCGGGGGCTGCCAAGCGCGCCGGTAAGCCGGCCGTCGCCGGCGGGCGCGATGGCGGCGGCGCATTTTCGTGCGGGCGCGTCGCAGCTCGGCCTCGGCCCGGGCCCGTTCGGCTTCGGCCCGGGCCCGTTCGGCCTCGGCCTGGGCGCGGGCGGCCTCGGCCTGGGCCCGCTCGGCTTCCAGGCGGGCCCGCTCGGCCTCCAGGCGCAGCTTTTTCAGCTGCGCTTCATCGATCTCCTCTTTACCCGTTGCCGCGGGCTGGTCGGCCGTCTGGGCCGGGGTCGTGCCGGCCAGCAGCAATCCCGCCGCCGCAACGGCGATCTTCAAGCCAATAACTCTCATTACCACCCTCCCGGTTCATCCCCCAATCTAGCATCACTTGCCGCCGCTGGCCAGCCGGCCGGGGATGCCTGCCACAGCACCGGCGCCCGGGGGCGGTGCTGGGAGTGCCGCCGGGCGGCCAGGGCCGGGTCCCGGGTGGCGTAGCAGTAGCGACAACCGTGCCGGCAGGTGTCGGTCATGCCGATGTCGCGGCTGACGGCACAGCGGCAGGTAGGACGCTGGCCGGGATCCTTGCGGGCGGACACCTGCCGGCCCAGACGGCCGAGCAGCTCGGCGTCGATGCAGGCACCGGCCGGTATGCCGGCACGGGAAAGATCGTCGGCACAGGAGAACATCTCCAGGTCGCGACCGGCGGCCAGGACGCGCATCTCCTCGAGTAGCTCCCAGGTCAGCGGGTTGTCCCGGGGCCGGCGTTCCACGCCGATGCCCTGGCCGGCGAGCTGTCCCAGGCGCCTTTCCGTCTTGCGGTAGAAATCGACGATGCTCACCACCACCCGGCGGCTGTGCCCGGCCAGGGCATCGACCAGGCGCCGGAAGGCCTGGCGGTGGTAGGCGTGGGTGGTGACGCTGGTGAAGACCAGGGGGTCGTAGCGCCACACCACCCGTTCCGGTCCCAGGTGCCGGGCGAGCCGCCGGAAGGTCTCCAGGCGCTCGGCCAGCGCCGGCACGCCCGGCTCCAGCCAGCGCGGGTAGTCGTTGAGGGTGAACTGGAAGTAGCAGGGGTAGCCGGGAGCGACCAGCTCCTCGAGGTGGTCGAGCAGGGGCCGGGGGTTTTTCGACCACAGCACCAGGGCGTCGACGTCCGCCGGGCGCAGCGACACCCGGGCCACCTGGCGGGGGTTGAAGGGATTGGGTACCAGGCAGAAGCCCCGGCGCAGGCGCTCCCGCAGCCAGTCGCTGTAGAAAGCGGGAATGTCGGTACGCCGGCTGGCCGAGATGATCATGCCCCGATTCTGCCCCCGGCCGCCGCCGCTGGCAACCACCCGCGCGGAAGACGTGGTGTCGTTCCTCCCGCCGTTTCCGCCCGGGGTGTGATTGACAGCCCACCGCTGATGCCGCATCATGAAAAACACGGTCTGGCCGGGCGAACGCTTCCCCGGAAGCAAGGAGTGGTTGCATGAATATCCCCTCGAGAGCGGTCGTGATCCCGGTGGTTGCCGGCGTGCTGTTCCTGGCGGTCATCTTGTTTCCGGGTTGCCGGTCGGGCCACATAGACGGTGGTGACGCCGGGGACGCCGATGCCGGTGATGGTGTCGCTGTCGACGGGTACGGTGACGGAGACGACGGCGGGGGGGAAGGCGGTGGGGGAGAAGCCGGAGACGAAGCCGGTGACGAGGGCGGGGTGGTCGATTGTAGCACGGACAACGGTGGTTGCGATCCCCTGGTGACCTGCACCGATACACCCGGCGGACCTCAGTGCGGGGAGTGCCCGGAACCATACAGCGGCGATGGAGCGGGCGGATGCCGGTGTCGCACCACGGGCCTGTGGCCGCCCGATTTGGTGGAACCGCGTGACTTGCCCCCCCAGACGAACATCGCCCGGGGAGCGAGCTATACCCTGGACCCGGCCCCCAACTACGGCTACTGCACGGATCCCGGCGATGCCACCCAGCTGACCGATGGACAGTACACGTCGGGATACTTCTGGACACAGTCCTCTACGGTGGGCTGGAGCAGAAAGACGCCCCTGATAACCATCGACCTCGGTGCCGATCGCCCCATCAGGGGCCTGTCCTACAACACGGCGGCGGGAACGGCCGGGGTGTCCTGGCCGACGGCTATCCTGGTCTTCGTCGCCGGTCCCGACGAGGTGTTTCACCTGGCCGGAGACCTGGTGACCTGGCACCGGCGCCACCAGGTTCCCCCGGCGGAAGGCTATGCCGTTCACAAGTTCTGGACCGACGAGCTGCACACTCACGGCAGGTACCTGGCCCTGGCCGTGGTCTCGAGCCCCTACATCTTCGTGGACGAGATCGAGGTCTTCGCCGGTGAGCCGGCCTGGCTGGACGAGCCCATCAGCGGCGACGTGGTGGACGACTTCGCCAGCGCCATACGGGCGGAAGCGGTCCGCCAGGGAGCCGTGCGTCGTTACCTGTCCGACATGCACGCCATCCTGGAGAAAGCCGAAGGTTTGCCCGTCAGCCAGGAAGTGCGCGACGAGATCCTGTGCGAGTGGGACTCGGCCTGGCAGCTGATCCGGGAGTTCAGGCCCGGTGATGACTTCCGGGCGGTGCTTCCCCTCGACGCCGTCCACCGGCGGATCTTTTCGGTCCAGGCGAGGTTGTGGCGCATCCAGGGAATGCCGGAACTCGTCGTCTGGCAGTCGCCCACCTGGGATTTTCTGGACCACCTGGCCGATCCCCCGGGGCAGCCCGCGGCAGCCATCGCGGTGGACCTGATGCGCAACGAATACCGCTCCGCCCAGCTGAACATTACCAACGCGGCTCCCCGCGCCCGGCGGCTGATCCTGCGAATGGAGGGGTTGCCGGAGGAAATGCTGGCAGGAATTTCCGTCAGCGAGGTTGCCTGGACCGACACGGTTGGTGGAACCCCGGTAGCGTCGGCCCTCCCTGCCGCCCGCCGGGAGGATGACCACTGGGTCATCGAGATTCCGTCCGGAATGACGCGCCAGGTGTGGCTCACCTTCCACCTGGAAGACCTTCCGGCGGAACGTTACCAGGGAGAGATGCTCCTCGATGACGGTCGACAATCGCGCTCGATTCCGCTGCGCGTACAGCTGTATCCCTTCTCTCTTCCCTCCCGGCCGCACCTGCACCTGGGGGGCTGGGACTATACCAATCGAGTTCCCTCGCGTGGCATCACCGAGCAGAACCGGCCGGCGGTGATCGCACACCTGGTGGAGCATTTCGTGGATCGACCCTGGGCCACCAGCAGCGTCATGCCCCGCGGGGAATTCGATGCCACGGGCCGGCTGATCGGCGATCCCGACACCTCCGAGTTCGACCGGTGGCTGCAGATGTGGCCCGGCGCCGACCGCTACAGCGTCTTTCTGGCTGTGGGCGATTCTTTCGCGGGCCACGCCGCCGGCACGGCGGAGTTCGACACGGCCGTGGGACAATGGATGTCGTTCTGGGCGGATCACCTGCGGGCCAAGGGGCTGGAGCCCTCCCGGCTGGCCTTGCTGCTGGTCGACGAGCCCCACCAGGCCGACCAGGACGCGACCATCCTGGCCTGGGCCGAGGCCGTTCACGCCTCGGGGGCCGGCATACTGGTATGGGAAGATCCCACCTACCGGGACATGCAGGATGCCGATCCGGCGATGATCGCCGCCTGCGACGTCCTCTGTCCCAACCGGCAGATGTTCCTCGCCGGCGGCCCCGCCTACGCGCAGTACTTCGCCGACCGCCTGGCCGCGGGAACGACCCTCGAGTTCTACTCCTGCTCCGGTCCCTTGCGCCTGCTCGATCCGTACTATTACCTGCGCTTGCAAGCGTGGACCGCATGGCAACACGGTGCCACCGCCATGTACTTCTGGGCCTTCAGCGACAACGGCGGCGTGTCTTCCTGGAACGAGTATGCCCTGATGAGTGCCCGGGCCTTCTCGCCTGCCTTCCTGGACGAGACGTCGATCACCGACGCCAAGCACATGGAGGCCATCCGCGAGGGGGTGGAGGACTACGAGTACCTCTACCTGTTGCAACAGGCCGTCCTGCAGGCACCGGGCAACGGCATCGACCCGGCCGTGATTCAACAGGCCCGGGACCTCCTGGAGAACCTGCCGGACCGAGTCCTGCCGCCGCCGGACACTTCCATCTACTGGCAGGATGCACTCGACCGAACCGTCGCCGACGAGGCGCGGGTGGAGATCTTGCAGATGTTGCAGCAGCTCACACCCTAGCGGGCGGCGGCGCACCCCAGGGAGGTGTAGAAGATGCCCCGTAACGGCCCGGCTTTTTCCCTCCTCGTGCTGGCAGCCGGTTGGTTGCTGGCTTCCCCCGCCGCCCGTGCCGACGAGCCCCGGGCCGTGGCCACCTTTCACAGCATCGGCCTGTACTGGTCGCCGGAGGGCGGGGGGGGCGATCGCCCCGTGCATATTCGTTACCGGGAGACCGGCACCGACCTGTGGTTTACCGGGCTGGACATGCGTTACAACCCCATCGACGGCACTGACCAGGACCTGGCCGATTACCGCGGCAGCCTGGTTCACCTGCGTCCCGGGGCCGAATACCGGATCGAACTGTCGCTGGAAGGCGGTACCGAGATAGCGACGCTGAATGCCTCGACATGGCCGGAGGACTTTCCCGTGGCCCGGACGATCCCGGTATCGTCGTCAACCAGCACCTTGGCCGTGACCGAATCGGGTACCCCGGATGGCTACCTGCTCTACGACGGCGCCGGCGCCGTCATCGATGTGGCCGGCGGGGAGGATTACGACGTCACCGTGGATGCCTCCCACGTGATCATCCGCGGCCTGATCCTGCGCGGGGCCCGGCGCGACGGCATCCGCATCTTCGGCGGGCACGACATCGTCATCGAGGACTGCGACATCTCCGGCTGGGGCCGGCTCGACTTCGACGGTGACTTCGGCCAGAACATGGACGCGGCGGTCTTCTGCAGCGAGGAGACGGTCGTCCGGGTGGTGGTGCAGCGCTGCCTCATCCACCATCCCCGCCACGATTCCAACAGCTGGGCCGAGTACAACTGTCACTCGGAAGGGAGCTGCACCAACCACCCGGCCGGCCCGCAGGCCATCGTCTTCTACAACAGTGCCGGCAACCACGTGTTCCGCTACAACCGGGTCTGGTCCGACGCCGATCACTACTACAACGACATCTTCGGCGGCGGCTCCAATGGCAGCTTCGTGGGCTTTCCCGGTCCCGACTCGGACATCTACGGCAACGACCTGGCCAACTGCTGGGACGACGGCATCGAGACCGAGGGCGGCTGTCGCAACGTGCGGGTGTGGGCCAACCACGTCGACAATACCTACCTGGCCTACGCCAACGCCCCGGTATCCATCGGTCCCTGGTACTTCTGGCGCAACGTCTCCGGCCGCTGCTACAGCCCGGACGACAGCCAGTACGGCAGCTACGGTCCTTTCATCAAGATGGGTTACGCCGGAAGCGTGGACTGGATGACCGGCCACATGTACGTGTTCCACAACACCGTCTGGAACATCGACGACGCGGGTTGCAGCGGCATCGGCGGCTCCGGCCGCTACATCAAGCACTGCGTCACGCGCAACAACGTGCTCCACGTGCGCTCCACGGCCCCGCGCTCCATCGCCGTCCGCAGCGAGAACGTGGACAACGACTTTGACTACGATCTCTACAGCGCCGAGGTACCTGGGGGCTCGGAACCCCACGGCCTGGCGGAAGTGCCCGACTACGTGCCGGGCGCCGGCTACCGGCCCGATTCCTCGAGCGGTGATTTTCAACTCCGGGAGGGCAGCCCGGGACACGACGCCGCCGAGCCGCTGCCCGACTTCGCCGATTACTTCCTGGGTGACGCTCCCGACCTGGGCGCCCAGGAGACGGGCAGCGATCCCCTGGTATTCGGACTCGAGGCGGGCCGACCGCCGGTGATCACCGGCGGCGATCCTCCCGCGGCGGTGGTGGGCGAACACTACTCCCACGCGCTCGAGGCGACCGGAGGGCGCATGCCGCTGCGCTGGACGCTCATCGCCGGCACGTTGCCCCCGGGACTGGAGCTGGCGCCGGAGGGAACCATCTCGGGCACGGCCGAGCAGGTCGGCGTCTTCTCTTTTTCGGTCTACGCCCGCAACGCTGATTCCCTGCTGGACCGGGCCGACCTGGACATGACCGTACTGCCGGCCGGGCCGGAGGAAGACGGCGGCGCGGTTGACGATGACGGCGGCGCGGTTGACGATGACGGCGGCGTGGTGGACGGTGACGGCGACGGTGAGTTGGAGGACGGGGGCGATGAGAGCGGCGACGTGGAGGGAATGCCCGGCACCGTCTCCAAAGTCGTCGGTTGTGGCTGTGCCGGTGCGGGCGGCAGGGGAGGGCTGGCCGGCTGGCCCTCCTGGCTGTTGCCACTGGTGATGTTCAAGCGCAGGCGCTCCAGCAGCTGCTCCGGATAACAGGCGGGCAGGCCGCTGCAGCGGCCGACCGGGATGATCGTGCCTGGATTTGATCTGCCCGCCGCCCCCGGCGATGGCAGAGGCTGCTTGTATCCGCCGGTCAGCTGTGCAGATAATGCCGCTCATCGAAATCAAGACGGGCGCGCCGGCCCAGGAGGTGGAACATGAGTATCGATTCCCAGTACCTGCCCTTGCAGAATCTCTACCAGCACGAGCAGCAGCGTCCCGACGCCATCTACATGGTGCAACCACTCGGCGGCGACCGCCTGGAGCAGTACTCCTGGGCCCGTACCGTGGACGAGGCCCGGCGCCTGGCCGCCTACCTCAAGGCGAAGGACCTGCCGGCAGGCAGCACCATCTCCATCATCAGCAAGAACTGCGCCGAGTTCATAATCGCCGACTTCGCCATCTGGATGGCCGGACACGTGGCCTCGCCCATCTATCCCACCCTGGACGGGGAGACCATCAACTACATCCTTACCCACTCGGAGTCGCGCCTGCTGTTCGTGGGCAAGCTGGACAACTGGGAGAAAGTGGCGCCGGCGGTACCCGAGCAGTTGCCGCGGGTGGCCTTCAGCCTGGCCCCGCCCACCGACTATCCCAAGTGGGCCGACATCGTCGCCGACACCGAGCCCATCGAGGGCCGGCCCACCCGCGAGCCCGGGGAGATATCACTGCTGTTCTACACCTCGGGCAGCACCGGCCGGCCCAAGGGGGTGGAGAACACCTTCGCCAACATGGCCGTGGCCGCCAAGGGCGAGCTGGAACGCTTTCCCCTGGACGAACGGGATCGTTACCTGTCCTACCTGCCCCTGGCCCACTCCTTCGAGACCATGGTGGGGCTGAACCTGATGCTGGCCGCCGGCTGCCGCGTCTTCTTCGCCGAGGCCCTGAGCACCTTCGTCAAGGATCTCAAGCGGGCCCAGCCCACCCTGTTCATCTCCGTGCCCCGGCTGTGGCTCAAGTTCCAGCTGGGAGTCTTCGAGAAGATGCCCCCGGGCAAGCTGGCACGACTGCTGAAGATCCCCCTGCTGGGGCGGGTGGTACGTCGCAAGGTGCTCGAGGGGCTGGGGCTGGACCAGGTACGTTACGCCATCAGTGGCTCGGCGCCCATGCCGCCGCACCTCATCCAGTGGTACCGGGACCTGGGGCTGGAGCTGCTCGAGGGCTACGGCATGACCGAGAACTTCTCCTACTCGCACTGCTCGTTGCCCGGCCGCACCCGCGTCGGCTACGTGGGTCATCCCTTCCCCGGGGTGGAATGCAAGATCGGTGAGAACGACGAGATCCTGGTCAGGAGCGGGGCCACCATGAAGGGCTACCACAAGATGCCCGAGGCCACTGCCGAGGTGATCACCGAAGACGGCTTCCTGCGTACCGGCGACCAGGGCTCCATCGACGAGGACGGCCGGCTGAAGATCACCGGGCGCATCAAGGAGCTGTTCAAGACCAGCAAGGGCAAGTACGTCCACCCGGTGCCCATCGAAAACCTGCTCAACGCCGACAACCACGTGGAGTTGTCCATGGTCTCGGGGCTGGGTCAACCGCAGCCGGTGGCGGTGATCATGCTGGCCGAGGAATACCGCGCCCGGGTGGGCGACGAGAACGTCCGCCGGCAGCTCACCGAGACCCTGGCCGGGCTGCTCAAGCGGGTCAACTCCCAGCTGGCCTCCTTCGAGCGGCTGCAGTTCATCGCCGTGGCCCGGGGGGAGTGGACGGTGGACGAGGGGCTACTCACCCCCACCATGAAGATCAAACGCAAGCGGCTCGAGGAACGTTACCAACCGCGCTACGAGGAGTGGTTCAAGTCGGGCCAGCCGGTGCTCTGGGAGGAATGAGGATTGTGGGAGGGGCTATAGGGCCGAGCCCCTGCCCGGGAACGCCGACTACCCGGACGGCGATGACGCGTGGTTGCGGTTGATGCGCTTCAGCAATTTCTCGAGTCTGCTCTTCTGCTCGGGAGTCAATTCCCGCCCGGCCAGCAACCGCAGGCGCTGGGCCGCCTGCTGCGGCTGGCGGGCACGCAGCAGGTTGTCGGCCTCGAACAGCAGCAGGTCGGCATTGCCTCCCTGATTGAAATCGGCCCGCAGGCGCTCGGACAGGAAGGCCGCGCGCCGGGGCGGCAGTTCGGCCAGCAGGGGGACCAGCCCGCTGGCGAAGCGGGACGGTTCCGCGGGCAGCAGCTGGGCGGCCTCGTCGAGGAGACGGGGCTGAATTCCCTCGTCGCCGAGCTGGCGGGCCGCCCGCAGGCGCAGGCGCAGCATCTCCAGGGAAGGAGCGGCCAGTTGCTCCGCCCGCTGCAGCGACTCCAGGGCCTGCCGGGGTTGCTTGAGGTCGAGCTGGCAGGCGGCCAGGCGCAGCCACAGGTAATCGGTTTCCGCCACCTGCAGGGCCAGGCGGAAGTTCTCGGCGGCGTCCGCCGGCTTGCCCCGCTTGCGCAGCACGTTGCCGGTCACCACCAGGGCGCGGGGCTCGTCGGGATCGCGGCGGAGGATCTCCGCCGCCAGGGCCAGGGCCTGTCGCAGGCGGCCGCTGCGGTAGTAGAGATCGGCCAGTGAGGCCCGGGCGGAGACGTTCTCCGGCTCCCGCTCCACCAGCCCGCGCAGGACCAGTTCCGCCTGCCGGTACTGGCGTTCGGCCTTGAGGCGCCGGGCCCGGACCAGGGGGTTCTCGAAGAGATCCAGCTGCCGGCCCTTCATGGTGGTTTTCCTTCCAGCAGCTGCTGCAACTCCTCCGGCCAGCGCCGGGGCGGCCATTGCGTCCGTTCCGCCGGGCGCCGCCGCCACAGTAGCCGGGGCCCGGCCAGGTCGAGCACGTATAAGGCCGTTCCCGATGGCCGCCAGGTCGCCAGGACGACCCGGGGGCCCCGGGCCAGCGGGATGGATATCCGCCGGCCCAGGACGTGGAACTCGCTTACCAGCCGGCCGGAATCGAGCTCCACCAACTGCAGCAGCACGTCGTCTTCCCAGCGATCGGAAGGCAGGGCCAGCAGCAGGTGACGCTCTCCCAGCAGCAGGGAAGCCGGCCAGCCCCCGGGACGGCGCCGGTTCCAGATGCGCCGGCCGTCGGCGTCCTTGAGGGTCAGGGATATGCGATCGAGTTCCACCAGGTGGCCGTCGTCCCGGGGCGGGCTGGCGATGCCCGGGCCGTCGCTTTCCTGCCAGGGGCCGGCCCAGCGCTGCTGCCCGGAGATCTTCGCCGGCCGGGCGCTGGTGAACTGGCCGGCGCTGCCGGCTTCCTCGATGGTGAGATCAAAGTGCAGTACGTAAGCTCCCAGTCCCAGTCCCGCTGCCAGTGACGCCAGGGTCAGGCCGGCCAGTATGCGCCGCGGCCAGGGGAAGTCCGCAAACACCAGGGCCAGCAACCCCAGCAGCACGAAGCTCACCGCCAAGATGGGTTCGGCCAGCACCGCCCCGCGGTGCAGGGCGTCGGAGCGCGCCTGCAACTGCAGGTAGACGGCGCCTGAGCCCGGCGCCAGCAGCCAGCCGCCGCCGGCCGCCAGCAACAGTAACAGTGGCACCGGCAGCAGCCGGCGCCACCGACCTGTCTTGGTGCCGCTCATGACCCGCCTATCATAGGCGTGCCCGGACGAGCGGTCCACCTTTATCCATTCCCGCACCACCACCCCGGCACATCCCGCTGCAGTGGGCCGGACTGCTACTAAATGGCGTCGAATTTGGCGAACTGCATGCTGAAAGTGGCCCGCCCCTCGGTCAGCGAGCGCAGATCGGTGGAGTAGCCGAACATCTTGGTGACCGGCACCATGGCCCGCACCGCCGTGCGCATGGGGCGCTTCTCGACGCCTTCCACCTTGCCGTTGCGGGCGTTGAGATCGCCAATGACGATACCGGTGAACTCGTCCGGAGTGACCACCTCCACCGACATGATGGGCAACAATGGACGGGTGCCGGCCTGGCGGCAGAGCTTGCGGAAAGCGGTGGCCGTGGCCACGTGCAGGGACTGGGCGTTGGTCTGTCCCTCGCGGGACTCGATGTGCTTGAGGGTGATCTTGATGTCGGTCATGGGGTAGCCGGTCTCGGGCCCCGAGCCGGCCGCCTCACGCATCGCCTGTTCGATCTCCCGCAACCAGGCCGGGTCGGGGGGAGTCTGCTCGGGGGCGGTCTCGATACCGTTTGCGAAGACCACCCCGCTGCCGCGCGGGCCGGGCTCGCCGTGCAGGGTCACCCCGGCGAACAGGTGCAGCGACTCACCGCCCTCGTCGAAGCTGCGATCGAAGAGTTCGCTGGCCTCGGCGCTGCCCTTGAGGGTCTCGCGGTAAACGGCCTGGGGCTTGCCGATGTTGACGGGAATGTGGAATTCGCGTTGCAGCCGATCGCAGATCACCTCCAGGTGCAGCTCGCCCATTCCGGAGAGGATGGTCTGGCCGGTGTCGGCATCCAGGCTCACCGTGAAAGTGGGATCCTCGTCCATCATCTTCTGCAGGGTTTCGCCCAGCTTCTCCTCGTCACGGCCGGATTTCGGCTCCACGGCGATGGAGATTACCGGGGTGGTGAAGCTCATCTTCTCGAAGATCACCGGGTGGGCCCGGGTGCACAGGGTGTCGCCGGTGGTGGCCAGCTTCAGGCCCACCACACCGACGATATCGCCGGCCACGGCCTTCTGCAGGCGCTCCTTCTTGTCGGCGTGCAGCTTGAGCAGGCGGGCGATCTTCTCGTCCTTGCCCTTGCTGGAGTTGAAGACGGTGTCCGAGGAACCCACGGTGCCGGAGTAGACCCGCAGGTAGGTGTGCTTACGGCCATCCCAGAGCTGTACCTTGAAGGCCAACCCGGAGAAGGGGGCCTGGCGGGAGCGCTCGAACGACACCTGCTCGCCGCTGCGGGGATCGATCCCCTCGATGGGCGGCAGCTCGACCGGGGCCGGTAGGTAGTCGACCACGGCATCGAGCAGCGGCTGGATGCCCTTGTTGCGCAGGGCCGAGCCGCACAGTACCGGTACCAGATGGTTGTCCAGACAGGCTCGGCGCAGGGTCTGGCGCAGGCGCTCGGCGGGGATCTCCTCGCCGGCCAGGTAGGCTTCGGCGATCTCGTCGTCCTCGTCGGCCAGCGACTCCAGCAGCTTCTCGCGCCAGTGGGCGGCCGTCTCGGCCAGGTCCGCCGGTATAGCCACCGTCTCGTAGGTGGCTCCCAGGTCCTCGCCCTGCCAGACGATGGCCTGCCCGGCCAGCAGGTCGATCACCCCCACGAAATCGTTTTCCTTGCCGATGGGAATCTGCACCGGGACCGGCCGGCAGGCCAGCCGCTCCACCATCTGCTCGACACAGCCGAAGAAATCGGCACCCAGGCGATCCATCTTGTTGACGAATGCCAGCCGGGGTACGCCGTAGCGCTCGGCCTGGTGCCAGACCGTCTCCGACTGCGGTTCCACCCCACCCACGGCGCAGAACACCACCACCGCGCCATCCAGCACCCGCAGCGAGCGTTCCACCTCGACGGTGAAGTCGACGTGCCCGGGAGTGTCGATGAGGTGGACCTCGTGCTTCTTCCAGGGCAGCACCGTGGCCGCGGCGGTGATGGTGATGCCGCGCTCCTGTTCCTGGGGCATCCAGTCCATGGTGGCCTGGCCGTCGTGTACCTCGCCCATGCGGTGAATGACGCCGGTATAGTAGAGGAAGCGCTCGGTGACGGTGGTCTTGCCGGCATCGATGTGGGCGATGATACCGATGTTGCGAATACGCTGCTGCGCGCTTCCCGGCTTCTTGCTCACCGCGGCTCTCCCTGCTCTCGCCCGGCCGCCAGTCGACCCAGGCGAGGGGATGATACACGTTTGCGACAACGAGTCAATCGCCGGGGGGGCCAGCCGTTTCGGCGGCCAGGCGCTCCAGTGCTTGCCGCAGTTGCCGGTAGCCGGCCTCGTCCTCGGCGGCCAGGAATCGATAGCTCTCCTCCACGTCGATGTCGATGGCCGGGGCCGGGCTGCCGCCGATGGTCATGACCGCGGTGGTGCCCAGCAGCAGCGAAGCGATGAATTCCAGGTCTCGCTGTCGCAGCAGCAGCCGGAAGGGCCGGGCCAGGAGAGGCGAGCGCCGGTAGCTGGCACGCGCCAGCAGGCCGGCGGCCATGGCCGGAAAGAAGTTCAGCAAGGCGCGGCCGTAACGCCACCAGGGATTCACCCGGCGGCAGTGGCGCAGGGTCACCCGGGCGAGGGCCCGCCAGGAACGCACGTTGGTCTTGCCGTCCGTGTGCAGCAGGCGGCGGTGACCGTACATCTCGTCGAGCAGGGCGTAGATGCGCGGGTCGGCCAGGCCCGGGCGAACCAGGAACAGGTTGGTCATACGGACCTCGACACCGTGCAGGGGAATGGCCCCCAGCTTCCAGGCATCGAGCACTTCGGGCCGGCCGATGTAGTGGGCCAGGCGCCGGAGCTTGGCGTGCTCCACCAGTCCCATTACCAGTGCCGCCTGCGGGTGGCAGCGTTGCAGAAACGACTCCACGTCTGCGGCTCCAAGAAAGGGCAAGTCGGCGGTCACCACCAATGCCGGCACCGTTCGGGCCTGGGGATGGCTGGCCAGGTACTCGGCCACGGCCGCCGCGTCGTAGTCGGGGGTGGCCGGTGCCGGCAAGCCCCGGGCCGGCAGCAGGTGGCGGTAGAAGGCCCGGTAGCCGTTTTCCACCAGGGTGGGGCCCTCGGCGACGATCTCCACCCGCCCGCGCTGCCGTGCGGACAGAATGGCCAGGGACTCTTCCAGAAACTCGGTCGGCCCGGCCACGAATACCCGGCCCACCCCGCGGGCGACCAGCAGTTCCTGCACCACCCTGCCCACCAGGGAGCAACCTCCCAGGGGAAGAAAGGCCTTGCCCAGGCGCCGGCCCTGGTACTCCACCACCAGCGAGTCGTGGGTGCCGGCCAGCACGATGGCGTCTACGGTGCTGTGGTCAGGGCTTGACATTCCTCTCCCGCGGTTGGACAATGCTTACTGGCCCCGGTAGCCGGGGTTCTGGATAGCAGAGGGGGGCAGGGCTTGCAAGGAGTGTCGGTAAAACAACGGGGCGGTTGGAGTACGAGCGGATGTCAGTGTTCATGCAGCTATCCCTGGTGGTGATTTTCCTGCTTTATTCCGCTGCTTACCTGGTGGCCATAGCCTGGCTGGCCGACCGTGCCGCCAGCCCTGCACCGCGACGGCCGCACCTGCTGCCGGCAACCCTGGCCCTGGCGGCGCTTCCCCTGCTGGGTGGCCTTCTGGCCCTGTTGGTGTGAGTCCGCCTGCCTGCCGAATCAGAACATCAGCACGGTCAGGAAATAGTCGATGATGAGCACGCTGACCGAGCCGACCACCACCGCCTGGGTGGTGGCCAGGCCCACGCCCCGGGCGCCGCCCTGGGCATTGAACCCCTTGTAACAACTGACCAGGGCGATGAAGCCACCGAAGACGGACGACTTGATCAGGCCCGAGGTGATGTCGTGGGCGGACACGTACCAGCGGATCTTGGCCAGGAAGTTGCCTGGATCGACTCCCCAGATGTTGATGGCCACCAGGTAGGAACCCAGCACTCCTACCAGGTTGAACACCATGGTCAAGATGGGAAACATCACCACCGCCGCCAGCAGGCGCGGTACGAACAGGTACTGAACCGGGTTGACGGCCATTGCTCCCAGGGCATCGATCTGCTCGGTCACGCGCATGGTACCCAGCTCGGTGGCCATGGCTGAACCAGCCCGGCCGGTGAGCATGAGCGCGGCCAGCACCGGAGACAGCTCGCGGGTCAGCGCCAGGGTGACGGTGGCCCCCACCATGCTCTCCAGGTTGAACATGGAAAAGGCATACAGGCTTTGCAGGGTGAACACCGCCCCGGTGAAGATGCCGGTCAGGACGATGATGAAGATGGAGCCCACGCCGATGAAATCGGCCTGCTGCAGGATCAACCAGGGCCGGTAGGGAGGCAGGAAGCAGGCCAGGATGGCCTCGGCCGAGTTGAGTACGAAGTTGCCTGTGCCTTCTACCTGCGAGATAAACCAGCGCAGGGGTGAGCGACGAGTCATGGGGAGAGTTTAGCCGAAAAGATCTGCCTGGCAAACATATCTTGCTCCCCTGCCGGCCCCTGATTATTATGCCGGGGAGCCGAGGGGAGGTCCCGACTTGCTGCTGGAACCACAAACCCAGGATTTCATCGCCAGGCTGCTGGTGCCCGGTGTCTTCGGGCTGGCCGGTATCATCACCCTGGTGCAGTACGCCCTGACTCGCCGGGGCCATGCCTGGCCCTCGGTCAGCGGCGAGGTAAAGACGGTGGAAGTAAAAAGCGGCCCCTGCCCGGCGGGACGCCGCCGGGGACGACCGGGGCACTGGCCGTTGGTACGGGTCTCCTATACCGTCGACGGACGGGAGTACACCTGCGAGCGGCTGGCGGCCCGGCAGATATGCTATCGTAACGCAGCCGAGGCGGAGGTCATCTGCGCCATCTACCAGCCCGGACAACAAGTGCGTGTCTGGTACGATCCGCAGCAGCCGGCCACCAGCTACCTGGTGCCCGGCGGCGCGGTCGGGGGGCGCTTCTACCTGGTACTGGGGTTGTCGCTGGTGGTACTCGATGTAGCCCTGACCGCCTGTCTGCTGGCTATCCGCTGACGGCGGTCGCAAGGTCGAAAGGATGGCGTGATGCAAGCAAGGAATGTGCATTTCTTGTCCCGGCTGCTGTTGGTGGGCGTCTGCCTGTCCGCAGCGGGATCGGCCCTGGCCGGTCCGCCTTTGCTGTGGAGCGTTACCGGGAAAGGCGGGGCTACCTCCTACCTGTTCGGCACCATCCACGTTCCCGATGAGAGCCTGCAACGGCTCGATGCCCGGGTGGCCTCCGCCCTGGACGGATGCCAGGTGTTCGTCAGCGAGGTTCCCCTCGATCTCAACGCCCAGATGTCCATGGCCATGCGTACCATGCTGTCGGGCGGCAAGAGCCTGTCGGATGTTCTTCCCGACGGGCTCTACCGGCAGGTCAGCGAGTTGTTCCAGAGCAAGGGCATCCCGGCCATGGTGGTCGACCGCCTCAAGGTCTGGGCGGTGGCGGTGCAACTGGTGCTGGTGGATCACCTGCTGGAGATGGCCAGCAAGCCGCCGCTGGACCAGATGCTTTACAAGAAGGCGCAGGCGGCGGGCAAGCGGTTGGATGCCCTGGAGAAGATCGCCGAGCAGGTGGACATCTTCGACTCGCTGAAGACAGCCGAACAGGTACAGCTGCTGCGCTCGGCGCTGGAATATTACCGGAAGAAGAAAAAGCAGGGGAAAGATCCGGTTGCCGAGCTGGTGGCCGTCTACCGTTCCGGCGACGCCGCGGCCATACGCCGCAAGGTGATGGAGGAGTACGACCAGTCGGACCCGCTGGAAAAGCGCCTGCTCGATAAGATATTCTTCGAGCGCAACCGGCGCCTGGCCGAGAGGATCGCCGAGCGCCTGCGGCAACATGGAGACCAGGTGTGGTTTTTCGCCGTCGGGGCCGGACACCTGCCGGGAAAAGACGGCATCGTCGAGCGCCTGCGCCGGTCCGGATTCACCGTTACCCGGGTGAAGTGATCCCGCGGGACGGCCGCCGGCGGCGCCCGCCAGACCAGGAGGTGTGCAGTGTTCAAGACCAGGATAACCGAGCTGTTCGGAATCGAGTACCCCGTCATCGGCGGCACCATGATGCACTTGGCGCGGTCCGAGTACACCGCCGCGGTCAGCGAGGCCGGCGGGCTGGGAGTGCTGGCCTCGGCCAACTACAAGGAGATGGACGAGTTCCGCCGGGCCCTGCGCCGCGTCAAGGAGCTCACCGGCAAGCCTTTCGCGGTGAATCTGAATTTCTTCCCGGCGCTCAACCAGATCGACAACAACCTCTACCTGGACGTGATGATCGACGAGGGGGTTCGGATCGTTGAGACCTCCGGGCACCGGGCGCCGGAAGATGTCATCGGCCGCATCAAGGACGCCGGCATGAAGCTGGTGCACAAGTGCGTGGGGGTGCGCTACGCCCGCAAGGCCGAGAGCATCGGCGCCGATGCCGTTACCGTGGTGGGTTACGAAAACGGCGGCGCCACCGGTACCCTGGACATCACCACCCTGTGCCTGGTGCCGCGGGTGGTCGACGAGGTGAAGATTCCCGTTATCGGCGGTGGGGGTGTCTCCGACGGCCGGGCCATGGCCGCGGTGCTGGCCCTGGGCGCCGAGGGAGTGATCATGGGCACGCGCCTGCTGGCGGCCGAGGAGACGCCGCTGCACCCCGATGTCAAGCAACGCCTGCTCCAGGCCTCGGAGCTGGACACCCGCCTGGTGCTGCGCTCCATCGGCAACACCCACCGGGTCATAGACAACGAGACCTCGCGGAAGGTGGCCGAGCTGGAAGAGAAGGGCGCCGGGTTGGAGGAGTTGCTGCCGCTCATCTCGGGCATGATCACCAAGGAGAAGTTCGCCTCGGCTTCCGACGGCGGCCTGCTGGCCTGCGGCCAGGGAGTGGGACAGATCAAGCGCCTGCAACCCATGCGTCAGATCATCACGGAAGTGGTCGAGGAATGCCAGCAGGCGATCGCCCGGCTCAATACCTTGTTGCCGCCGGCCCGCTAGCGCTACCTGTCCCGGTCCCGCCTGTTTTCATCTCTGCCTAGCGTCCGCTGAACCGCGGCCGGCGTTTCTCCAGGAAGGCGCCAGTGCCCTCGGCCTTGTCGGCGGTGGCACAGCACAGTCCGAAGAGCTTGGCCTCCAGGTTCAGGCCCTCGGCCAGGGAAGACTGCAGGCCATGGTGTACCGCCTCGAGCGCGTAGCGCACCGCCAGCGCGGGCTTGCCGGCCAGCTTCTCTCCCAGGGCCCGGGCTTGCTCCATCAGCTTGTCGGCTGCCACCACCTGGTTGACCAGTCCCAGGCGGTGGGCCTCGGCGGCATCGATCTGGTCACCCCCCAGCACCAGCTCCAGGGCCCGGCCCTCGCCCACCAGCCGCGCCAGGCGCTGGGTGCCGCCGAAGCCGGGAATCACCCCCAGGTTGATCTCCGGCTGGCCCACCTTGATCCCCTCCGCTGCCAGGCGCAGGTGGCAGGCCATGGCCAGTTCCAACCCTCCGCCCAGGGCGTAGCCGTTGATGGCGGCGATGACCGGTTTGCCGAGGTTTTCGATCAGTTCCAGCACCGCCTGTCCCCGCCTGGCGAACTCCACCCCCTGGCTGGCATCGAGCTGGGACAGCTCCTTGATGTCAGCGCCGGCGACGAAGGCTTTGGGACCCGCGCCGGTGAGGATCACCGCGCGTACGGCCTCGTCGGCGCGCAGCTCGTAGAAGGCGCATTCCAGCTCCTCGATGGTCTGGCGGTTGAGCGCGTTGAGCACCTGGGGCCGGTTGACGGTGACGGTGGCCAGGGACGCGGTTTTTTCGACCAGGATGTTGGAGTATTCCATCAATCGCCTCCTTTCTCGGGTTCGAACTTTTCGTCCTGCAACTGCTGCCAGCCGGCGGGTACGGCAAACGTCTTCCCCCGGTCCGGCCGGCTGGAGATTTTCACGATGCGCTGCCGGGTGACGATCTTCTGGCCGTGAATCTCCTGCTCGGTGCGGGACTCGATAACCAGTCCTCCCAGGGCCTCGACCTGTTCGGCCAGGCGCCCGAAGACTCGCTCCAACCCCAGCCGCTGCAGCAGCTGCAGGTAGCCGGCCGGTTCCAGCTGGGCCTGGTCGGCTACCCACAACTCGGCCCGCACCGGCCATTTGCCGGTCATGGTGATGACGTCCAGGTGACAGTCCCAGTCGCCGATGCGGCGCTGACGACCGGTGTGCTCCAGCTTGATCTCCGCCTGGGGATCGTTCAGGCCCGCCGCCGTGAGGCGCCTGGCCAGTACCTGGCGATAGTGCTCCAGTTCGATGCCCAGCCAGGTCTTTTCGCCGGGAAACAGCAGGGTGACCTTGCCGGCCCGGTCGTCGATGATGGCCACGCTGGTGCGGCCGTCGTAGGTGCTCTCGCTGCGAATGCGTTGTTCGTCCCACCAGACTTTCTGCAAGCCGCGGTTTTCGGGCCGGCCCTGCTGGGCCTCCACCACCAGTTCCTGCTCCAGGTAGTGCAACTCGCCGGCGCCGGCGAGGGTTCCCGCCAGCAACAACACCGAGAACGCCGCACCTGTGCTTCTGAACATGATTACCTCACTTCCCCGGGATCGGCCGGCGACCCCGCCGGCCTGGAAGCCTAGCACATTCTACGGCGGGTGCAATTGCCGGGGAAAGCTCCAGGCAGGTGTCAGAGCCGGTTCCAGGGCAGGGCGCGCACCCGCCGGGTGAGTTGCTCCGGCCGTCTGGTGCGGCATAGTACGAAGCCACGCCGGGCATGATCGGGGTAGCGATCCAGGAAGTGCTCCACTGACCGGGCATGGGTGGGCCGGGGGGTTTCGGTGTACTTGACCTTGAGGGGAATGGCTTCCCGCGGCGTCTCCAACACGAAGTCGACCTCAGCGCCGTCTACTGTACGCCAGTAGCTCAAACGCCAGTTACGTCCCAGGTAACCGATCCTGACTTGCAGTTCGCAGGCCACCCAGTGCTCCAGCAGGTGGCCCGCCTGGAGGCGCAGCAGTCCCGTGTCGAGCGGCAGGCGGGCCAGTGCGTTGCGAACACCGACATCGAAAATGTAGAAGCGCGGAGTCTTCAATATGCGAGCCCGACCGGAGCCGCTGTATGGCCTTATTGTAAATCCCACCAGGGTATCTTCCAGTACGGAGTAGAATCCCCTGATGGTGTTGAGAGCGATTCCCGATTCCTGGGACAGCTTGGTGTAGTTCAGGGGTTTTCCTGATTCCAGGGCCGCCAGCTCCAGGAAGCGGCCGTAGTCGCCGATGTTCCGGGCCGCGGCTTCGCGTAGCACTTCTTCCTCGATGTAGGTCTCGGCGTAGGTCGAAAGTGTCCGCGTGTATTTCCCGGTGGACTCGACGAACGCCGCCGGCAGTGAACCCAGCAACAGGAGCGATTGCAGGGAACGGGAGGGAAAAGGGGCGATTGCTTCGGAACGCGGGGGTGACGGCAGCAACAGTGACTTGCCAGTCGCCTCCTGTTCCCACAGGCATACTGGTCCCAGGGAGAAACGATGGATCCGGCCGGGCAGCAGGTTGACATCCCGGCGGCGCAGGCGACGGGCGGAACTGCCGGTGATGGTGAAGGTAAAACTGCCAGGGTAGCGATCCAGCAACATCTGCATCTCGTCCAGCAATTGGGGTACCCGTTGGATCTCGTCCACCAGCACGTGCTGCTGGCTTTTGCCTGCCGGTAGTAACGAGCGCGTGAAGGCCGCAGGGTCCCGCGCCAGGCGCAGTCGCTCGGAACGTTCCTGCAGGTCGAAAAGGATATCACCCTTTTCGCTGATCAACTCAAAGAGGGTGGACTTGCCGGTCTGGCGTGCCCCCAGCACCAACCTGGCCTTTTCCTGGGAATCGGGAGATCTCAGATCGGAGGAAATATGGCGATTAAATTTCATTACGATGTATATTATACGCCATAAATATATATGGCAAGTAAAATATTACGCATCATGCGCCCTCCGGATCTTCGCCTATCTTCCATTCTGCTCGTGTAACATACTGTTCGGCAAGGAAATTATCTGGGCCTGTCCCCGCTTGTAGGGCTTCACAGGGCCGGAGGACCCTCCGCGGGGAATACCCCGGTCTCCTCCCACTGCCGCAGGGCGGGGACGAACAGGTGGGCAAAATCGGTCTGGATGAGGTCCACGCCCGCCTGCACGAAGTCTCGCCAACCGGTGTAATCACCCACCAGCGCCTTGCTGTCTCCCAGGGCCATGGCGTCCATCTGTACCTTGACCCCGGCCTGGTGAAAGGCGGCCACGGTGTCGCTGGCGGGGGTACCGGCAAGTTCCACGATGAGCAGTCGGGGCAGGCGCTGCTGGAACTGCCCCAGTTGCGACAGGTCGTCGCAGGGAGGCATGACCAGCAGCTCCCCGTCCCGCTCCGCCATGGCCGCCACGGTATCGATGGGATCGCGCACCAGGGCGGTGTGGTGGTAGCCGCCGGCCTGGATGGCGGCCAGCACCAGCTCCCAGCGCTCCGTCTTCTGGTCGACGTAGAGCATGATGCCCAGTTGCCGGGCCAGCTCCAGGGCGGCGGGGAAGGTGGGTACCTGGGAGCTTTCCGGGTCCCCGGGCGTGCCCCCCTCCAACTGCAGCTGCTGCAGCTGCTGCAGGGTGAGCTCCACAACGGCGCCGCTGCCATCGGTGGTGCGGTCCACGCTGTCGTCGTGCATGAGCACCAGCCGGTCATCGGCCGTGTGGCGCACGTCCACCTCGACGAAGTCGGCGCCGAGCTCCGCGGCCGCGCGGATGGCGGCCAGGGAGTTTTCCGGGTACTGGTGGTGATCCCCGCGGTGGGCAGCTACCAGGCGCCTCGGGCAGTCGGTGCTGACCAGGCACTGGTAGGGAGTGAGTCGTTCGTCCGGCCCGGCGTCACCGTCACCGCCGTCGGAGCTGCCGGGAGCACCCGCACACGCAGCCAGCAGCGGCAACAGCACCAACGGAAGCTGCGGAAAGCGGAACACCCGGGTACTCATGACCTTTTTTCCTGGTTCGGCACCTGCGGGGACCTGGAGTACCATACCACTCCTTCCCGTTTGATGTGTTCGAGTAATCGCCGATTCTCGATGTGGTGGTACAGCAGCAGGTCTACCACCTGGGCAATGGGTAGCCGTTCCAGGGCAGCGCTCAGCTGGGACAGGTCGTCGAGGTCCAGCTTGCTGCCGAACAAGGCAATATCGATATCCGACCCGGTCTTGTGGTTGCCCAGGGCCCGCGAGCCGAAGAGCACGACCTTTTCGACCCGAGGGCAGGTGGCCAGGGTGTCGATGATGAGTTGGCGCTGCACTTGCCGAAGACCGTCGCTCATGGCTTGGCGGCCTTCTCCTCGAGATGGTCGAGCAGGCGGCGCAGCAACGGGTGGTAGCGTTCTTTGATCAGGCGCTCGGCCTCACGAGCGATCCCCTCGTGGTAAATGTGACTGAGCAAGTTGCGCTTGTCCAGTCCATCCAGCCAGGTGGTGGTGTCCGTCTCGTCCAGATAGCCAGCCTGGAAAGCACGGCGAATCACCTCCCGCGGCGTCTTGTCGTCGTAACCCTCGTGGTCCAGCAGATCCTTGAGCGTCTTCCAGCCCAGTTCGAAGGAAAACTCGAAGGTTTGTACCAGCCCGGCTCGTTCCAGTTCGCTGTATTCGTCCAGCCGGCAGGCGGATTCCAGTCGCTCGACGGCCCTGCGGAAGTTCTCCAGCCGCAGCCGCCAGCGGATTGGGGTTCTGTTGTCCATCATGCCGTCTCCCTGCCTGGTTTCTCATTATAACGCAATTGCGGGGAATGCAATGCCGCGGCGCTGTCCAGAATCTCCCCTCCTGGACTTGCGGATTTCCCAGATCGGCCAGCAAGATCGAGGAGATGCAAGAAAATGGCCGCAGTCGTAGTGCAACTACGTCGAGGATCATTTTCGTAGCAGCGACGCGGAGGTTGCGGCCGAGGTGGGAAATCCGGGGCCTGTCGTTCAGAGTTGTCTGGATGCCCTTTCCTGGATTACCCTGCCCGGAATGCTGGAGCAACGATATCGAGCAAGCAGCTCATGGCGGCCGAGGCTGGGTTCGATTCGGACGCGACGCGGGAAGGCCCGCGGCAAGGAGGGAGGATGACGACGGTGGCGGGAGAGGCGAGCGGAAGATGGTACCAACGGCTGTTGGCACTGCTGGCCTGGCTGAGCCTGGTGGTATCTCCCACGGTTCGGGCCGGGGAAGAGAAGAAGGAGCGTAACCTGAGCGCGTCCGGGAAGTGGGCGCGACTGTGGCGGTACATCGAACCGTCCGCCCTGTGGTACCTGGGCTACGGCTGGGGGAAACAGGACGGTGAAAACTTCAGCCGGGGCTACGTCGGGCGCGGCTACCTGACGTTGAAGTTCAAGCCGGTGGAATGGTTCGTCCCGCGCATCACCTTGGATGCCCACCAGGACGACGGCGGCGACTTCAACGTCCGCCTCAAGTACCTCTACGGCAAGTTCGTGCTGCCGGTGGAAACGGCCTGGATCACCGAGCCGGCGGTAGAGTTCGGACTGGTGCACGGGCCCTGGTTCGACTACGAGGAACACATCAACAACTACCGCGCCCAGGGTACCATGTTCATCGAGCGCAACCGGGTGCTCAACTCCGCCGACCTGGGTGCCACCGTCACCGCCTTGCTGGGCCGGAAGCTCCCCGCCGACTACCGGCAGCGGGTAAGCGGCAAGTATCCCGGCCGCTGGGGCAGCGTCTCCTTCGGTCTTTACAACGGCGGCGGCTACCACGCTGCCGAACACAACCAGAACAAGGTGTTCGAGTCGCGGCTTTCCCTGCGTCCTCTCGGTCCCTGGTTGCCCAACCTGCAGCTTTCCCACTTTTTCATCTACGGCCGGGGCAACTCCCCGGCCCGCATTTGCGACGAGCAGGGCGTTTGCCGGCCCGGCGAACCCGACTGGTTGCTCAACGCCTTCATGGTGTCTTTCGAGCACGAGTACTTCGTGGCCACCGCCCAGCTGGCCCTGGGCCGGGGCAACCAGAAGGGAGACCAGGTGGACGACCGGGGCCAGGCGCTCGAGTCCTTCGGCTGGTCGGGTTTCGTGGAGATCAAGCTGCCCGGGATCCTCTCCAGCGTCATCGGCCGCTACGATCACTGGGAGTGGGGCGGCGAGGCCAGCGACCGGGTAATAGCCGGCTGGGCGGAGCATTTCTACAAGCACAACTACCTGCTGCTCAACATCGACT